>JAXDMH010000555.1:0-22410 GCA_034666225.1 Myxococcales bacterium | reverse complement strand
CGACGGAGCCGCGCGGGCGGCCGTGCAGGCGATCATCATCGGCCTGGGGCTGGCGGCGACGGTGGGCGTGACGGGCGCGGTGCTGGCGCCGCATCTTTTGTCCGCGATGGGCGCGTCGCCCGCGGTGGTGGCCACCGGTGCCGGGTTCACGCGCATGATGCTGGGGGGCAGCGTGACCGTGGTGCTGCTGTTTCTGATCAACGCCGCCTTCCGCGGCGCCGGCGACGCCGCGGTGGCCATGCGGACGCTGTGGCTGGCCAACAGCATCAACATCGTGCTGGGCCCGTTCCTGATTTTTGGCTGGGGACCGTTCCCGCGCATGGGTGTGGTGGGCGCGGCCATCGCCACCACGATCGGGCGCGGCACCGGCGTCCTGTTCCAGCTGCGCTCGCTGGCGCGCGGGCGCGGACGGCTGGGCGTGCGCCGCCAGCACCTGCGTGTCGACGCCGAGGTCATGCGGACGATCCTGCGCATCTCGCGTAGTGGCATCGTGCAGGCGATGATCGGCACCACCAGCTGGATTGGTCTGGTGCGCATCCTGTCGACGTTCGGCAGCACCGTGCTGGCCGGGTACACCATCGCCGTGCGCGTGGTGCTGTTCGCGCTGCTGCCGTCGTGGGGGCTGGCCAACGCCGCCGCCACGCTGGTCGGGCAGAACCTGGGCGCCGGTCAGCCCGAGCGCGCGGAAAAATCGGTGTGGCAGGCCGCTCGCTACAACACGTTTCTGCTGGGCGCGGTCGGCGTCCTGTTCGTCGCCTTCGGCGGCGCCATCGTCAGTGGGTTTTCGCCCGACGCCGGCGTGGTGTGGTACGGGTCGCGGGCGCTGCGCATCGTGGCGGCCGGGTTTCCCTTTTACGCCGTCGGCATGGTGATGACCCAGTCGTTCAACGGCGCCGGCGACACGCGCACGCCGACGCTGATCAACCTGTTTTGCTTCTGGCTGTGGGAGATCCCGCTCGCCTACGTGCTGGCGGTGCCGGTCGGGTTTGGCCCGACGGGCGTCTTCATCGCCATCGCCGTGGCGTTCTCCACGATGGCGGTGGTGGCGGGGATCTGGTTTCGCCGCGGCAACTGGAAGCGGGTCAAGGTCTGAGTCGAGCGAGCGCTACTTCGACAGCTTGGCTGACACTTTTTCGATGCGACTCTTGATGGTTTCGTCGGTCGGGGCCAGGGTGCGCGCCTTCTGGTAGTTGGTCATCGCTTCGTCGTAACGGAGCAGCTTGAAGTAGGCATCGCCCACCAGCACCAGGTACTTGGTGTTCTTGGGGGCGAGGCGCGACGCGCGACGGCCATAGTCCAGCGCCTCGGTATATCGGGCCCGTTCGAAGGCGACGTCGGCCAGGCCGCCGACGGCGATCGGGTTCTGCGCGTCGGCGCGCACGGCGCGGTTGAACGACTGCTCGGCCTCGCCCAGACGGCCGCGGGTCATGGCCGCCAGACCAGCTTCGGCGGCTTTCTTCGAGGCCACCGGATCGCGCGGCAGGTCCGTCTCGGCCTCGGCCTCTTTCTTTTTCACCTTGGCCGGCGCGCTGGCGGCGGCCGCTGCGGCGGGGGTCGGTGAAGGCGGTGGCGTCGCGGCGGTGCCCGGCGGAATCTCCGACGGACCGGCTGGTGCCGCCGGCGCTTCCGCTTTGGCGCGCTCGCGCGCATCCAGGTCCTGCGGGTCCAGCTCCGAGATCAGCTGATAAAGCGAACGGGCGTTTTCTTTGTGGCCCACGTTCCACTCGGCGGAGGCGCGCGTGCGCAACCCATCCGACAGGCGGGCCCGCTGCACGCCGCCGCTGTCGAACTCAGCCAGCATCTTCAAGGCCAGGCGCGCCTCTGACAGACGTCCCTGCGTCGCCGCCAGGAAGACTTTCGTGGCCGCCTCCTTGGCGTTGTCGGCGGACGTCTGGGCGGGCAGGGGGGCGGACGCGGCGGCCTGGCGGCGCTCGCGCGCGTGGCTGTCTTCGGGCGGCAGCTCGGCTTTCAGCTGCAGATCGCGATCCTCCGGCAAGAACAGCAGCGCCTCTTTGTACTTGGGCAGCGCCAGATCGCGCAGGCCCGCCTTCAGCAGCTCGTTCCCGATCACGGCCAGCCCCGACGCGTAGGCGCGCCGCAGGGCCTGAGCCCCCGCCGACCGGCGTCCGGTCCGGCTGGCCTCGTTCTCGGCGTTGATGATGTAGTGCAACGCCGAATCGTCGACGGGGCGCACGTAACGTTGCCGGCGCGCCGCTTGATCAGCCTTCAGCAGGGCCAGCGCCACGGCGGGCGCTTCATCGGTGTTGGTCAGCTCGACGCGCACCTCCTTGACGATCACCTGCGGCTTGCGGATGAAACCCACGTACAGCACGACGGCGACGGCGACCAGCGCGACGCCGGTGGCCGCGCCGATGATGGTGCGGCGGGCGCGCCGGCCCGGCGTGGGCATGCGCCGTTCCAGTCGGGCCCGCCACTCCTCGTCGATGGCCGGCAATTCCAGATGGTCCCAGGCCGTGGTCAGGCCGGCGGCGATCTGCGCCTCGCACAGCAGCGCTTCCGTCTCGGCCATGGTCTGTGGTCGGGCGGCGGGATCCTTGTCCAGCATCCGCATCACCAGCGTGCTCAGCGCTTCGGGCACCCGCCGGCCCACGCGGCGGCTCAGCGGCTCCGGCTGGTCCTTCACCTGCATGGTCAGCGTGGCCACGTTGTTCTTGCCGTGGAAGGGGACCTTCCCGCTGAGCATCTCGTACGCCATCACGCCCAGCGAGTAGATGTCGCTGCGGTGATCATACCCGCGGCCGCTGGCGCGCTCGGGAGCGATGTATTCGGGCGTGCCGGAGATCTCTTCCGTCTCGCCGGACTGGTTCATCAGACCGGCGATGCCAAAGTCGACGACCTTCACCGCGTCGGGGCGCCGACCCTGCTTGATGAGCATGATGTTGTCGGGTTTGACGTCGAGGTGGACGATCGACTTTTCGTGGGCGGCGCCCAGCGCCTTGGCGATCTGGCGCAGGATCCCGATGGCGCGGCTCGGTTCGACGTGCGCCTGTTCGCGCAACACGCGGCCCAGCGATTCGCCTTCCAGATACTCCATGACGAAGAAGACGCGTCCGTCGGGGACCTCGCCGAAATCGGTGACGTCGCAGATGTATGCGCTGCCGATCTTCGATGCCGCGCGCGCCTCCTGCCGGAACAGCTGCAGCGTTTCTCCATCGGGAGCGGCGTCGGCGCGCAGAACCTTCAGCGCCACTTTTCGTTCGATGTCGACGTGCTCGGCGGCGTAGACGGTTCCCATCCCGCCCTCGCCGATCTTGGACACGATCCGGTAGCGCGTTCCCGGGACCACCTTGCCGGCGGTCAGATCGACCTGGTCGTGAAGGCTTTTTGTTCGGCGTCCGCTGCTGGTGGCGCCGGGGATGTCCGTCCGGCTGAGCGTGATCACCTTCCAGGTGGGCGGCGCCAGCTCGCGCCTGGGATCGAAGGCCTTGACCAACTGGCCCAGCTCCGCGCGATCGCCGCTCAGCGCGCCGGCGAACGTGGTGCGCACGATGTCGCGCAGCTGGGCGGTGGCGGGCACGGAAACTGACGTCGTCATCGCGCGCAACGTCGCCGCCAGGGAGGTGCGCAACCGATCGCAGTCGGCGGGCCGCCGCGCCGGATTGGTGTCCAGCGCGGATCGCACCAGGCGCATCAGCGCATCGGTGGGGGCCGTCCCGCTGGCGGCCAGCAGGGCGGGGTCAGGGCGTTCGCCGGTCAGAAGCTGCCACAGCAGATCGCCGACGATATAGACGTCATCAGCAGCGGCTGTGGCAGCGGCAGCGGCCGAGGCGGGCGTGCGGGCGCTGGTCGGCTCGGGCGGCAGGATGATCTCGGTGCGCGGCGCAGCCCGCGACAGCGTGGCCCCATAGTGCGCCACCTTGACCTCGCCGTCGGTCGACAGCAGCACAGAGCGCGCCGACAGCGCCAGCGGCGCGCCGGCCGTGGTCGACTCGCGCTCGCTGGCCTGGCGCAGATAGGCCAGCGCCGCGGCCACCTCCATGGCGATGTACACCGCCACCTCGGCCGGCAGCGGTTTGCCCGCCTGCTTGAGGTGGGCGATCAGCTGGGCCAGATTTCCGCCCTCGATCAGCTCGCTGACGAAGAACAGCCGGTGATCGCCCATGCCGATGTCGAACGTCTGGACCACGTTGCCGTGGATTCGCCGCACCAGGCTGGAGGCCTCGGCGCGCAGCGCGGTCACCAGCTCCGGCGTGCGCGTCGCGGTCTCGGGCAGGATCTTCAGGGCGCAGAAGCGTTCGATCTCCACCGGACGCAACGCTGCGAAGACGTCGCCCCGTTCCCCCTCGGCGATCAGCTTCAGCAGCAACAGCTTGCCGAACATGCGGGGCAGGCGACCTTCGC
The DNA here is from genome assembly GCA_034666225.1 of Myxococcales bacterium. Lineage (GTDB taxonomy): Bacteria > Myxococcota_A > Polyangia > Fen-1088 > Fen-1088 > DATKEU01. The sequence goes on along the minus strand of JAXDMH010000555.1, from coordinate 18,048 downwards.
CCGTGGCCACGCTGGCCCCCTTCAGTGTGTGCTCAGTCATGCACCCTGTCCGGTCTTTACCGTATCATGGCCGAGGCCGCTGGTGGGCGCACGTGGCAGAGGCGCCGGTCGCCGTGGCAAGTCGGTTGTCAGAACCTTCAGGCGGAGGTCAGATGTCCGTGATGAAACACTGGTTGGTCGTGATGATGGGCGCGACTGCGGGGCTGGGCGCCCGCGCCTCGACGGCGAGCGCGCAGACCAAGGTGGCGTGCGTGGGCGACAGCATCACCGCCGGCGCCGGTTCGACGGCCGGCAACGATTACCCGTCGGTCCTGGGGCGCTTGCTGGGCGCCGGCTGGCAGGTTCGCAATTTCGGTGATTCCGGCAAGACGATGATGAAGATGCCTGCTGACCCAGCCGGCGAATCGTACTGGCTGCAGCCGAGGTACCCGGCCAGCAAAGCCTTTGCGCCGGCCATCGTCGTCATCATGCTGGGCACCAACGATTCAAAGACCGCCAACTGGCGCGCCGGCAACAACATGTACGACGCCGACTACCGGGCGATGATCGGCGAGTACCAGGCCCTGCCGAGCAAACCCAAGGTGTTCGCCGTGCTGCCGCCGCCGTCGACCAAGCCCAGCTTTACCATCGACGGCGCCGTCATTCGCGATCAGATCGTGCCCATCATTCGCAAGATCGCGCGCGACCTTCCCAGCATCGAGCTGATCGACGTGTTCGACGCCTACCTGCCGATGCCCGACCAGTACCTGACCGACGACGGCGTTCATCCCAACGACAAGGGGCACGCCTTGCTGGCACAGACGGTGGCCAGCGCGCTGACCGCTGCCGCCAACGCTGACGGCGGCAGCGGCGACGGCGCGGCAGCTGGCGACGCGGCGACGGAGAGCCGTGCGGACGTCAGCGCGGCCAATGATGGGCGGGACACCGCCACCAGCAACGACGTCGCCGGTGAGACGGCCGGGCCTCCGGGAACAGGCGGCAGCGCAGGGACTGGCGGCGCGACCGGTTCCGGCGGGACCAGCGGCGGCGCCGGCGGTGCTGCGGCGGACGTGGGCGGCGATACTGGCGGCGTCGGCGCGTCGCCGACCGTCGACTGTTCTTGCCGTACCTCTGACGACCGCGCGGCGTTTGGAATTCTTGCCCCGGCCCTCCTTGGCCTGCTGGCCATCCGTCGTCGCCGCCGCGTCTCCTAGCTCATCGATCGTCCAGCACCAGATCCACACCCGTGACGGCCACGCGGTAGCTGCCGGTCCAGGTGCCGTCGGCCTGCAGCTCGACCAGATTGTCGCCGTCTTTCAGTTCACTGATGTCGACGGCGATCGCCTGGTTCAGCAGCCCGGAGCTGGCCCCCGCGCCGCCCAGTGACGGGGAGAAATCCATGAAGGCGTTGGCTTCAATCTCCGTGACGAAGCGATCGTGCCAGGCTCCGCCGTTGATTCGAAAGCGCAGATTCAAATGCGTCGGGGGCGGGAACATGTTGTTCCATTCGAACCAGGGATAGTCGGCGGCCAGGATCAGGCGGGCCCGCGTGACGCCGGCGCGGGTGACGCCGGAAAACTTCAAGGCGACGGGGGGAACGGACTCGCTGAGGTTGGGGACGACGTAGCCGACGTTGCGGCCGTCGCCTTCGTAGATGCACACGGTCTGGGCACACTGGACGCGGCCGGCGTCGTCGGGGAAGGCGGGGATGACGTCGCCTTCCCACTGGCAGGCGGTGCCCGTCATCTTGCAACCGGACAGGCCGTGGTAACTGGTCAGCGAATCGGGCGCGCTGTACTCACGCCAGCCGGTCACCACCGGTCCGTCGAAAGCGACGTTGTCCCAGCGCACGGTGGCCGCCGAGCCGAGCCAGTACTTCATGGTGGCGTGGTTGCGCAGGGCCAGGCTGACGTACGCGCGCGAAAACCCCAGCGCGACGTCGCCCGACCACAGTTGGTGCAGGTTGGGAAAGGTGACGCCGTCGGGTGACGTGTCGGACGCCCAGACCTCGACGTGGTTCTGCGTCAGGTACACCTCGACGTGGTTCAGGGCGTCGGGCGCGGTGGTGGCGTGCGGGATCGCGCAGTCGAATGACGGGATGTGCGCCGTCTGCAGATAGTCTTTGAACGTGTAGACGATCGGCTCCAGCGTGTGCGGCGTGTTGCACCAGCCGGTGCCGAATTCGATCTCGATGCCGTTGCGTGGGCCCGAACCGCGCTCTTGCCAGTCAAAGCTGGGGGTGGGCGAGGGATCCTCGGCGATGATCAGCGCGGGCCAGCCGCCCAGGCCGTTGTTGGACAGCTCCAGGTCCAGCTTGATCGTGCCGGTGCGGCCGGCGAAATCGAACGGCTGGCGAATGCGATAGGTGGACAGGCCGTAATTCTGGGCGGCGGCGGTGGCCAGAACGTGGCGCGTGGGAATGGTGGGGATGGGATCGCAGACCAGCACGTCGGCGTCGGGCAGGACGCGCGTGTGGGAGAGATCAGCGCGGCAGGCGCCGATCAGCGCCGGCCCGATGCGAAAGGCGTCGTCAAAATTGGCGCTGTTGTACGGCTGGCCGCGCACCACGCTCCAGTGCGCCGGATCCAGCTCGCCCGAGCGACCGCCGGCGGCGGGGCCACTCTCGAACGTGTCGCAGAACGCGGGCGTGGCGAAGCCACAGCTGCCGGGCTGAGGCACGTAGTTGGTCAGCGCGTCGGGGCGCACGAAGGGGACCTCGGGAATCACGCCTGCGTCGGTATTCGTGTTCGCGTCCGCCGCCATCACGCCTGCGTCATCCCCCGACGGTCCGGCATCATTCGGCCCGACGTCGGTCGCAGCGTCGTTCGCGGCATCGGTCGCGCTTTGGCGCGCCCCGCCCCCACACGCGCCCAGCATCGCGACAACCACCAACACAACCGCGCCTTTCACGGTCATTGCGGCGCCGCCAGTAGCGCCGCGCCGGGCCCCGGCCCGGACAGCGCGCCCAGGAAAGCCACCAGATCGGCGCGTTCGCCATCATCGAGACCCAACACTTTCAGCTCATTCGTGCCCGGATAGCCACCGATCCGATCGCCGCCGCGATCGAAGAAGGCCATGACCTGGGCAAGGTCGCTCATCTGTCCGGTGTGCATGAAGCTGGGATGCGACGACACGCAACGAAGACCGGGCGTGCGAAAGGCGCCTTCCAGCGACGCGGCAGCCGGCAGAGACGCGGCAGCCAGATCAACCGGAAGCGCGTGCCGATCGCCGTCGCTGAAGGGGCCGGCGCTGCTGAGCGGATCGCTCAGCGCCGCCGTCACGCCGGCCGCGGCGCCGCGATCATCCCGGTCTTGAATGGCCACCGCGACGATGGCTGGGCTGAGGCCCACGTTGTGAAACGCGTCGTCGGTCAGGCGCGGCCCGCCGTGACAGGACACGCAAGCGGCCCGTCCCACGAACAGCGCGGCGCCCCGCTGCTCGCTGGGCGACAGGGCGCCGCTGTCACCGTCCAGCCAGCGATCGAAACGACCGGCCCCGCAACGAAGTTGCCGCACGTACGCGGCCAGCGCCTTCGTGGCGTTGACGGCCACGGTGGTGACCAGCCGCTGATCGTCCGCCGTCATGCCGTCGTATTCGGCGGCGTCGCCGGGTGTTCCGTGACAGACGAACTTTGATCCGGCGGTGGTGTTGACCTCGACGCAGCCCGTGGTCTCGGGCGCTAGCGCGGGGAAGCGACTGGCGTCATCCAGGGGCGGCATGGGGCCAAAGACGGCCTCGTACGCGGTGCGATGCTTGCCATTGCGAAAGATCTGTTCGGCGACAAACAGGCGGCTGGAATTGAATTCGCGGTTGCTCTCCATGACGCCCAGGGCCTGGTTCCAGATGGCGTCGCGACGGCCATCCCAGTTGTAAAGAGGCGCGAACGCCACGTCCAGCAACGTCGGCGTCCTGCGCAGCGTCCACTGCGCGCCCAGCGACACCTGGCGGTGCGGGCTGCGCGTGTCGACGAAGCCGTCGCCGGGCACGTGGCAGCCGGCGCAGCTGACGCGACCCGCTTCGCCCTGTCGGCCCAGGGTGGCGTTGCTGCCGTCGTTGTCGCCTTCCAGGAGGCGCCCCGACAGCGCGGTCTCGAAGAACAGCCGCTGGCCGAAGGCGCGCGCCGCCGGATCGTCGGCCACGCGATTGCTGGGATCAGCCGGCGGCGGGCCGTCGTCGTAGTGCAACGCCGCCAGCGCCGCGCGCGTCTGGGCGCTCAGCGACGGCGCGGGATCGACGTCGGCGTTGCCACCGCCTCCGCCATTTCCACCACCACCGTCGACGCCGTCGCTGCCCGCACCGGGAGGGCTGCACGCGCCGCCCGCGCTGAATCCGGCCGCGACCACCAACAGCAGGGCGCGCCGGCCGCCCCTACGTGCCGCCATACCACTTCGTCCCGCAAGGAAGAACCGACTCGTCCCAGGCGGGCGCGGGAGCCGCCAGCTCGATGCCGAAGTCGTCCATGTGGCGATCGCTGTGGCAAAGGCTGTGCTGGCGTTCGTACTGGTGTCCGGTCTCGGCGGGCGTGATGGTCTCGTCGATGCCGCAGTGATAGATGACCGCGCGGTAGGCCACGGTGACGGGACCGGCCGGCATGCGCCCCTCCGGCAGGACGGCGCAGGCCGACGGCTTTCCGTCCATGAAGACGTACACGCGCGACGTCGACGTGTACACGTCCCATTGAACCGGCCGATCATAGCCGGCCATGTCGCCCTGCACGGGCACCGCCGTCCAGCCTTGCTTCCAGGTCTGTTGATAGTCGCCGGCGTGAAAGCCATAGACGTTGGCCCGGTTGCACTGCTGGCTGACGCCCCAGCCGCGCGTGTCGCAGTATTCGATCTGCGTCTCTTGATAGCCGCCGAACGGCTGCACGACGATCGACTGCCCGCCCTTGGCCGGCAGATCGTCGGCGGTCCCCGCCTTCATGTCGGGGCCCAGCAAATCAGGCGGAAACGTCCCCAGCCGGTTGTGCACCGGTACGTTGAAGATGTTGCCGGCGTCCAGGGGCGGGTCGTCCATCATCGGGACGGTGGTGATCATGATCTGCGGATAACGCCGGCCCGTCGATGGAACGTCCGAGGCCATGCGCACGTGCAGATATTTGTCGGCGGCGACCTTGGTGGGAACCTTGCGCGGGGTCATGCTGATGTTGCAGCTGGAGCCACTGTCGGAGAAACCCATCACGAACTGTCCCAGCAGTGGCCCGAAGGTGAAGTTGTCGGTGCAGCCGCTGGTGTCGATGGCCCAGGTGGCGTTGCGATAAAGGAACGCGTTGTTGTCCTTCCATTTCGTGAAGGGCTCCCACGCCGCGCCCTCGTCGAAGGTGGCCAGGAAATCCATGGTCGGCTGCGGCTGCGGCGTGACGTCGACGTAGGCCCGGGCGATGGGCTTGGGGCGGTTGGCGGGATCGTGCTGGCCGTTGATGAAGACTTCGCCCGAAGACAGCCGCGCCTCGTCCAGGGTCAGCGACGGTTGATTGAACGGCTGCATGCTGGTGCGGTCGATGTCGGCGGCGGCGTGGGTGGCGGCGATGTAACCGCCGGCGAAGGGACAGCCGGTGTCCAGCGCCTCGATGACGAAGCGGGTCGGCTGCTTGATACCCGGCCACGCCAGCGACCAGACGGGGCGCACGCCCTGGTGCAGGACCTGATCGAACCGGGCGTCGCCGGCGGCCAGCACGTCAAAGCTGCCCGGGTACGTCACGCGGTGAAGGGCGACGCTGCCTGGTTCTTGCGTGGCCAGAATTTGAAAGCGCGCGCCCAGGTCGGCGATCTCGGTGGCCGGCTGCTTGGCGCGCGCGTCGTGCTCGGGACCGTCGGTGAAGAAGAAGACCACGTTGTCGCCCTGCCAGTCGGCGCCCGGCGCGTAATGAATGCGATAGACGGTCTTGGTGGCGGTCTTCGGCGTGTAAAAGACGATGCCGTCGTCGCGCCAGCCCTTGGCCAGCAGCGCGGCGCGGGCCGCCATGTCGACGACGTATTCGGCGGCGTTGGCCTCGGCGTAGATCGGCACCACCCAGTCGGCGTTGCGGAAACCGCCGCCGGCGCTGGGATCGGCCACGCGATAGACGGGCAGGCGATCGGCGCCTGGCGTCAGGTACACATAGCCCAGCGTCGATTCTTCTTTCGTGCGGACATAGTTGTGGCGGCCGTTGTCGCAGCCCGACAGCGAGCAGTCGAAGTTGTTGGCGACGTCGGCCTCCCGCGCCTGGAACACGCGATCGCCGGCGCAGCGGTAGATCCCGTTCTTGACGCCGACCTCGCCGTTTGCGCCGATCAGCCAGGACGCGGCGTCGGACGGTTCGGGGTAGATGCGGTAGTCCAGCGCGCCGGCGATCGGTTCGAATTCGATGATGGCGGTGTCGGCGTGGGTGGTGACGCGGACGTTCTGGATCATCGGCAGCTCGGGCACGCACGACGCACCGGCGGCGCACGGTTTGCGGCAGGCGCCTCCGCTGCAGGTCAGCCCGTTGCCGCAGGCCTGGCCGTCGCATTCGGTGTCCAGGCAATCGACGAAGCCATCGCAATCGTCGTCGACGCCGCCCGAGCAGGCCGTCTCGGTTGCGGCGACGGGTTTACATTGCGGACCGGGCGTCGGTCCGGGATTGCCGCCAGTGCCGGCCCCTCCGGTGCCGGTGCCCGCAGCGCCGCCCCCGTCAGGCACCTGGCCGACGACGTTGTGCGCGTTGCAGCCGGCCAGACCCGCCAGGCAAACCAACGCGCCGGTGAAAAACAACCGAACCGCTTTCAATCGAAGGGTTGTGTTCATGTCGACGGGCTGGGTGTCGCCATCGGGGAAAAGGTTACGGTCGGCCCTGCGGTCCGGTCCCTTTCAGCAGGCGGGACACCTCGGCGGAATATTTTCCAGCGGGAAATCGCTGCTGGTACGCCGCCAGGTCGTCGCGGGCGCGGTCATCGCGGCCCAGGTGCCCCAGGCTGACGGCGCGTCCGTACAGCGCACGTTCCACGTCGGCGGACGGCAGCGCCGCCGGCGTCGCCAGCAGCCGATCGAAATCGGCGACCGCATCGGCGTAACGGCCGGCGCTGGCGCGCAGCTCGGCGCGGGTCAGCAAGAGATCTGCCCCCAGTCGCCCGGCGAACGTCGCCCGTCCGTCGAGCAGCCGCAGCGCGGTCGCGCGATCGTCCAGCTTGATCACCGCTTCCAGCCGAGCGCTCAGCGCCTCCGACTGCAGCATGCCGTGCGGGTAAGTGCGCGCGTACTGATCCAGCAACGCCAGGGCGCCGCGCGGATCGTGAGCCTGACGCAAGCGCGACAGCGCGCCCGACAGAAGCTGGGCCTCGGTCTGGGGGCCCGTCGCGACCGCAGGACCCGCGGGCAAAGCCAGCGCCGTCCGGTGCGGGCGCGCGGCGTGCGCTGGTTTTTCCGGTGCCGGCGTGGCAACCGGCTCGGGCGCAACCTCGACGGGCGGGGCCTCAATCACAACCGGCGCCACAACCGGCGTTACGACAGGCGCCGGCGACACGTGCTTCACAGCGTGCGGCACGCGCACCGGTGTCGGCAGCGGCACCACCACCGGCGCCGCGACATAGCGCCGCCACAGAACCATCGTCCCCTTGGCCGTGGCCACCGACGCCAGCACCACCAGCGCCAGCGTGCCCAGACGCAGCACCAGCGGCAGCCCGCGCCCGAACCCGAACCCGCGCCCAAACCCGAACGACCGGCGCACCAGCACGCGGCCCTTGATTCGCAGCAGCGTATCGGGCGGAAGCGGAGCGACGTCGCGAACCGCGTCGACCAGCTCGGCCGCCCGCGCACTGGCGGCGCGCGGATCGCCGGCCGACTCTCGCCAACGGGGGATGTTCTCTCCTTCGGGGCGGCTCATCTCTGCTCCTTCTCGCAGGCGATCATGGCTTTCAAGAAAGCGGCGCGCGCCCGGTGCAACAGCACGCGCACGTTGCCGGGGCGCAGCTCCAGGTGCGCCGCGATGTCTTCGATGCTCAGCTCTTCCAGCTCGAACAGGATCAGCGCGCGCCGGTGCCGTTCACTCAGACGATCCAGCGCGCGATAAAAAAGCGCGCGGCGTTCGCGCTTCTCGATCTGTTCCAGCGCGCCGTCGGCGCTGGCCGTCGCGCCCTCTGCCAGGTTCGGCACCACGCGGACCCACCAGGTGCGCAGCTTGCGCCGGCGCCGTTCGTTGGCGGCGACCTTGGCGGTGATGCCGAACAGCCAGGTCGACACCCGGCTCTCGCGGCGAAAATCGGCCAGGCGGCGATTCACCACCACGAACACTTCCTGGGTGATCTCCTCGACGTCCGCCGCCGGTCCCCCCAGTCGCGTCGCCCAGCGCGCCACGGTCTGCGCGTATTCGGCATAGACCGCGGCGAACGTTGGCGGCGCGGAGAGGGGCGACGACGCTGACGACGACGCGGAATCCCTTTGGGGCTCGTCGTCCTCGGGCCCAGGCCCCTGCCGCACCGCCGTCGAAGTCATGCCAGTCCCTTGAGTGTCACCCAAGGCGCAAAGGTTTCAATCATTCACCAGACGATATCGGCACCGGCAGCGACCATGGGTTCGGTGCGCGACAGCGCCCCTGATGTAGTTGCTCCTCGTAATTCCAGGGCTTGGCGGCGCAGCCACCCCACCAGCGAGACGCCCACCCAGGGCCGGATGGCGCCCGGCCGCCACTCGGCCCGGGCTCGAACCTCGCCGCCGACGTCCAGGCTGCGGGTGGTGCGGTTCACCGCGAACCCCGCTCCCGAGATCGACGCGACGCCGCCCACCGCCCCGGCGCCCAGCACCGCGGCCCAGCGGGCGCCGCGCGCGACGTCGCAATCGGCGCCGACAACCAGCAAGGCACGCCACCAGCTGACCTGACCAGGGGCCAGATCGATGGTGTGTGTCCCCACGCCGACCACCGCCGCGCGTCCCCGCCACCGGCTGTCCGCCCAGCCGAAGGCCAGCTCGACGCGTCCGCCCGGTGCCCACGAACCCGGCTGCCAGTCAGCCAACGCCGAGGCACCCAGCGCCATCGTGCTTCGGCGTTGTTGCGGCGCCGCGACCAGCGCCGGGCGGGTCACCGTCACTGGCGGCGCCGCCGCGACCGGCTCGGCGGCGCGCGCACCGGTCAATCGATCGAGGCGCAGCGTGATCTCGGGGTGGATCTGCGCCTCCCAGATCGCCAGCGTCACCGCCACCGTGTCGGCCTGGTCGGCGCACGCGCCCGCGCCCGGAAACCGCCGATCGCCGATCGGTCGACCGGCGACATCGTCCAGCGCCACCAGCAACGTTCCGTCGGCGTCGCGCTTGATGGTGGCGACATCGGACGCCCCCGCCGTCGTCCCCGCACCCAGAAGCGGGCCCAGGCGCCGTTCGATCTCGGCCGCCGACGGGCAACCCCCGGCGGCGTGGATCTCCATGGCAGCGAGCAGCGCCGCAAGCGGGCCCCACATCCCCTCCTTGTGCCATCGAACTCAGTCGAAGGCGAATGATCGAAGGTTTGCCCGCGCTACTGACAGATCCCGTAGGTCGCGTCGTTCGCCAGCATGATGCAGGTCTGTCCCGCCGCGCAGTCGCTGGCGCCACCGGTCTTGCAGATCTTGTGGCACTTCTGCGCCGAGCCGGCGCCCATGGTGGTGCAGATGAGGCCGGGACGGCAGTCCTGGAAGGCGGCGCAGGTGTCGCCTTCGTTTTTCACGCTGGCAGCCGCCGGGCAGCGGCAGTCGACCTGATCGTGCTCGCCGACCAGAAGGCAGGCCAGGCCGGTCGGACATCCCGTCTGGGCGTCGCCGCGCGGATCGCAGCCGAAGGTGCAGGTCTTGTAGGGGGTCGGGTGCATGCTGCATTCCACCGGTCCCTTGCAAACGCTGCCCGGGCCCAGGCCCACGCCGGTCGCCGAGGTGCAGTCGCCGTCGGTCTTGCAGAACTTCAAGCAGACCTTCACGTTGCATTGGGCTTCGGTGACCGAATAGTCGAAGCACTGCGTCCCCTGAACGCAGCTGCTGTTGTTGTCCGGGCAGGCCTGGCCGGGACCCGCCGGGCCGGCCGGCACGCACATCCCCATGCCAGCCTTGCAATCGACGAAGCAGGTGTTGCCCGCCCCACACGTCGACGCCATCGCCGGATCGCAACCAGGAAAGGGCGCGACATCATCGCCACCGTCGCTGCCGCCGCTGCCATCGCCGCCGCCGGTTCCGCCGTCGCTGTCGTTGCAGAGAGGCGCGTGCGGCGTCAGCACCACGATGGCGTCGCTGATCGAGCCTTTATCGATATAGGACTGCGTGGTGCCGGTGGCGATGCGACAGTGCGATTGGTTGCGGGCCTCGACGTCTATCTTGACCGTCCCGCCGCGGCCGCTGGCAAAGCTGACCGACAGCGTGATCGGTCCCGGCGTCCCCGCATCGGCGCCCGCGCCGACGCCGGCGTCTCCAGGACCGATGGTCGATGCTTTCCCAGGATAGGTCAGGGTCGCCGGGCTGTCGGCGCCGGTGCCGGTGATCGTGACCTGGACGCTGTCGACGTCGGCGATCGGTGCGCCCGATGATTCCAGCGTCACCACGATGAACGACCGGTGGCTGGTGCAGCCCGTCGCGCCGGCCACGATCGATCCCGCCAGCGACACCGCCACCGCCCACGCAACGTTAGAACGCACGCATGTCTCCCAGGGTGGTGTTTGGCGTGTTCGGTCCCGACGAAGACGTCGCCACCACGATGACCACAGCGGTCAGGGCGAAGACAGCGACCGCGCCCCAGAACCAGCGCTTCTTGTAAAACGGTCGGTCCGGGGGCAGGGGAGCGGGCACGTCAGCCGGGACGGCCGGCGAGGGCGCGTAGGCGGGTGCCGTCACGGCCGGTGCCGGCGGCGCTGTTTCCAGCGGCGGCGTACCGGCCGGACCCACCGGCGCCAGCGGGACGACGACATCGCCTCCTGGAACGCCGGGAACCGCCGTCCCCGGCGCCGGCGGCGGCGTGGTGGGTGGCGGGGTGGTGGTTCCCTGCTGGGCGAGGGCATCGGCGCTGGCGAGGACCAGCAGCCCTGCAACCACTAACCGCGTGAGAACGGTGGCGCCCTTGCCGCCGGTGTTCCATCGGGGGAGGTCTGGACCCATATGAGGGTTCCAGACAAAACCAACACACAAGCGAGGCATCGGCGTCATTGTGCTTACGCCTGGGACGCCCGTCCAGTCCGGGGCATTCACAATCCCGGCGCTCGGGGAGATCCCCGGGGGGGTCCGCGGTCTATTGACGGGGCGGGGACAGCGGCGGTCCGGAGCGCCGCTGTTGCTCTGCCCAGGCGATTCGCTGTTCCCAGTCCTGGGCCCGCAGGCGATCAGCTTCTGTCTCGGCGTCGGCCAGCAGCCGGCGCAGGGCCCCGCGTGCGCGAGAGAAATCGCCGACCCGATAGCCGGCGTCGACGATCATGCGCCGGCACTCTCGCAGAAAATCGGGGGGCAGCGGGGGGGCGGCGTTGTCGCCGCGCGGAATGTCGTCCTCTTCACAGGCGGTGCGCAGCTGCGGAAGCGCATGGGCGGGATCGCGCCCCAGCAACTGGCGCCCCACCAGATAGGGACCCAGGCGATCGTCCGGGAACAGGCGCGCATAGTCGGTCATCAAGAAGAAACCAAGGACAGCGTCGGGGGCCTGATCCAGCTCGTCACCGTAAAGGACGCGCCCCAGCGTCTGGCGGGCAGCCGGCGAGCGCAGCGCGCGCAGGCGGGCCTGGGCCGTGCGCCGTTCGCCCTCGTCGGTGGACAGCGCGACGACCTTCTTTTCGGAGTTTTCGGCGTTGGCGAAGTCACCGGCGTGATAGTTGATGGCGCCGGTGAGAGCGGCCACACGCGCCCGCAGGGGATCGGTGAGGTCGCCGTTCATCGACAGCTGTCCCAGGATCTCCAGGGCGCGTCCGCGCTGCCCGGCCACGGCGTTGGCCCAGGCCAGTTCGATGCGGAACGTCGGCTCGTCGGGATCGTCGCGGCAGGTCTCTTCCAGCATGCGCACCGCCTGGCGCGGCGCTGTGCGCAGCTGGTTGCGGGCGTCGGCCACGCGCGCTGCCAGCTCGCGCGCGCAGACCTTCTTGAAGATCGCCGGCCGCCGAAACTGCTCCTTGGCGCGGGCCCGGTCGCGCGTCGACAGCGGTTGCTTGGCCAGGAATTGCCGCCATTCCGTTTCCAGGTTGGACAGCGGCGTTCGATAGACGTCGCTGAAGTTGCCGGCCGATCTGTAGAGCCGGCGCAACTTCTCGGCGCCGCGCGTTTCCAGAAGGAACGTGCAGAACGATCCGGCCAGCACGTAGGCGCGCGGCCCGGAGACGGTGGTGAACCCGGCGCCCACCACGGTCTCCAGAGGCGGCGCCCGTCCATCGGCGATGATGGCCTGCGCCTGCTGATGAATGGTCGACGGTCCGTCGGGGTCGCTGCTGTCGGCCGCTTCGGCGATGCCTTCGATGAGACCGCTGGCGATGCGCGGGTAGGGGATGGGCCCCTTCCGGTGCCAGCCAAGGGCGATGCCCAGCAGCGGATCGCCGAAGACGCCGGCGAAGACGTGGGCCATCTCGTGGCGCAGGCGCGACGAGGGGAAGCGATCGGCCTGCAGGAAGATCTCGCGCGTCCACGGTTTGGCGTACAGCGTGTGGCCGGCGCCCACGGCGGCCTTCTTGCTTTCCGCCGACGGGAATTCGTACACGGTGATGGGGCCGGCGGGTTCGACGTCCAGCGTGCTCTTCAGCTGGTCGTAACGGAACTCGAGATCCTCGGCGGCCAGGCCCAGATCGGTTTTTGATTTTCCGGCGCCGGCGGCATAGCGCAGCACGAAGTGGGGCGTGCGCAGCTCTTGATCCAGCAGGCGCTGCAGATCGCGGGTGCGTATATGAAAGCCCAGTTCGCCGCGCTCGGAAAAGATGATCGCCGACGCGATCAGCAGCGCCACGCCCGCCGCCGTCGTTCGCCGCGGCCACAGGCGCGGGTTCCAGCCGCGGCCGACCAGCACGGCGGCCACCGTCACCGCCGCTCCGATCCAGACCAGGTTGGCGAGACGAAACCACAGCAGCGTCAACGGCGGGCGGATGGCCTCGTCGTAGATGGGCCCGGGAAAATAGCCACCGAACGGATCGAAGGCGAACACCGCCGGATCGAAATAGGCGCGCACCAGCGCCCAGACGATCGACAGCACGGGCAGAGCGAAGGCGACGATGCGCCCGCGCCGCGGAAAACCCAGGCCGGCCAGCACGCCCGCGGGCGCGGCGTAGACCATCGTCCCCACCGGCAACAGCGCATAGAACGCCAGCCCGGCGACGACGTTGCAGTTGGGGACGCGAACCATGTTGGCCAGAGACAGCAAGAGGGGCAACGCCAGCAGCGCCAGCCCGGTTGCCACCGCCCGGACCACCAGCCTCCAGATGCACGGCCGACCGGCCGATGCCGGCGTCGACTGTCCTTGCCGGCGGGCCCGCGCCACCACGCCATGGCCGACGTCCACGCCGGCCAGCGCCGCCGCGAACCCCAGGACGAACGAAAAGTCGAAGCCGAGCAGATTCAACAGCGGCACGAAATCCAGGACCGCCGCGAACAGCGCCAGCAGGCCGCCCCACACCAGGGCGCGCCGTCCTAGGCGTTCGTTGACGATCGCCAGGGCTCGCCCTACCATGGACCACCACCAATGTCCGACGAGAACGAGAGGCGAGTACAGGACAGGGCGCCCATCGAGCTCAAGGTCGAGTACAAACGGCTGAACACGTTCTTCTACGATTACACGAAGAACATCTCGAAGGGTGGCACGTTCATCAAGACCGAGAAACCGCTGCCCATCGGCACGGTATTCCTGTTCAAGCTGGTGATCCCCGCCCGCACGGAGCCGCTGCCCCTGCGGGGCGAGGTCCGCTGGGTGGTCAGAAAAGGCGAGCCGCTGCCACCCGAGGCGCCGGCCGGACACGACCAGGGGATGGGCATCCGGTTCGTCTATGACAGCCCGGAGCAGCAGCGCGGGCTGGAGCGCGTGGTCGAAAAGATGATGGTCGACAGCCTGGGCCAGCTCATCTACTCACGCCTGGTCGGGGCCGGCTCCGGACTGGATCCGCGGCGCACCAACGGGACGGCTGGGCACAAGGACGAGAAGAACCGACCGTAGCGGATGGGTCCCTTTACGGATCCCCAAAAGGGCGCTCCGCCAGCAGCGAAAAGCGCGAAAGTCGCCGTTCAACCGAGTTGCACCCTCCCGAGGTCAGTCCGAATTCCTTCCGACCAGAACGGACCGGACCACGAGGCCCAGTCAACGCTGGACTTCTATCGCGGCATTGAAGGGCCTCGGGGGAGGACCGTAAGGCGCGGCAGTTGCCCTTCAGCCGAGAAGCAACCTCACGATCCGCGCCTCGCTCGCACAGCCTCGCGGCGGAGCCCATCCGTCGAAGGTGGGCGATCTCCGATCGTCGCGGGTCGATCGTCCGAGCAGATTGTATTCTTCGGGCCGCGCCGTTCGGTCCTCGCAGAAGGCCGCGAGAGGCGTTGGCTGACGACGCCGGGTCGACCGCGGCCTTCTGCTGCGGTCCGCCTTTTTCCGAAAGAGCAAGCCCGTAGCCGACCTTGGAGAACAAACCCTTTAAGTTCCCTGCGACGACGTACTACCCGATGATCATGTCTTCGCGAGGGGCGCCCGATCCATCGTTGCCGCCGTCGCCATCGCCCACGATGCCGCCGCCCGCAAACCGCTGCGCGCTCCACGCGTCGAACAGCGGGTGCTTTTCTTTTCCGCGCAGCGCCAGCGCGTAATAGCGCGACACCACCGGCGCCATCATGAAGCCGTGGCCCGAAAATCCGCAGCAGACGAAGAAGCCGGGGACGCCGGGCAGTTCGCCCACGATGGGAGTTCCGTCGGGGCTCATGTCGTACGGGCCGGCCCACTGGCGCACCACCTTGACCTCGGCCAGGCGCGGGATGACCTGGATCATTCCGCGCGCCAGTTTTTCCACGAAGCCAAGCCGCGACCCCATGCGCACCGTGCTGTCGCGCGGATCGTCCTGCGAGATGCCGCCCACCACCTCGCCGCGCAGCGATTGCGAAAAATACAGGCCGGATTCCAGCACCGACACCATGGGCTTCAGGAAAGGCTTGAGAGGTTCGGTGGACAGGATCTCGTGGCGGGCCGGCCAGTCGGGCAGGGTGCCACCCGCCAGCCGCGCCACCTCGGGCGACCAGGCGCCGGCGGCGCAAATCACGCGTCCGGCGGTCAACGAACCGCGGGGCGTGGTCAGCACGAAATCGTCGCCGCGGCGATCGATCGCCGTCAGCGGCGTCTCGGTGAAGATGGCCACGCCGCGCCGGGCGGCGGCGCGGGCGTACCCCCACAGGAACGGCCAGGGAAAGACGATGGCGTCGGTGGGATTGAAACAGGCGCCCACGTAAGGCTCGACGTTGATCTCGGGGACAATGGCCTGAACGTCGTCGACCGAGATCTGGCGCGTGGGCACGTCGCAGCGGTTCTGCAAGGCCACGCTGCGTTCCAGGCGCTCCAGCGTGGTTTTCGTGCGCGCCAAAAATAGATAGCCGCCCTGGCGCATCCAGATGTTGATGCCGACCTGCTGGGCGAAGGCGCCGCAGATCTCCAGCGACTCTTGCATCAGGCGAATGTTCATCTCCGTCGACCACTGCTGGCGCAGCCCGCCCCCGTTTCGCCCCGACGCGCCCCAGGCCAGCGTGTGGGCGTCCAGCACGACGATGTTGCGCTGGCCCAGCAGCGCCAGGTTGTGCGCGATCCCCAGCCCCATGATGCCGGCGCCCACGATGGCGATGTCGGCGTGCGCGGGCAGCGGTCCGGTCGCGCGCGCCGACGCGGCGGCTTTAGCGGCCATCGCCGCTGCCGTTGTCGTCGTCGTCGTCGTCGTCGTCGTCTGTGCTGGCCGCGCCGGCGGCGAACAGCCGCAACGGCGTCGGACACAGCGGCGGGCGCGTGGTGAAGGGTTGCATGGCCGCCGGCGGTTTGCCTGTGGCCGCCGCGATGGCCAGCGCCACCTCGCGCAGGCACTCCTTGCCCTGGCAGGGGCCGGTGCCGAACCCGGTATAGCGCTTGACCTCTTCCAGTTCGCCGAAACCGGAGGCGACGGCGTTGTTCACGTCGTGGAGCGTGACGTCCTCGCAGCGGCAGAGAATGATCTTCTTCGCCACGGCCGCTCCGCCAGCGCCTACTTTGTCGGCGCGGGCGGGCTCTTGCCCGTTCCGGTCCCTGTCCCGGCCTTGGCCTTGGCCTTTGTCTTGGTCTCGCCCTTGGCCTTGGACTTACCCGACGACGATCCCTCCGGCGCGTCGGCGGGCGCCACCGCGGTCGGTTGGGGCGGTTCGAACTGCTTGTCATCCATCGTCTGATCGAAGACCACCGACTGCACCCTGGCCGAGAAGGTGATCGGCCCGGCCTGGGTCTCCAGGGCATAGGCCATCTTCAGCCCGCCCACCGTTCGCCAGTCGCTGACCGTCGAGGTGAACGGCGTGTCGCCCTGGGGCGTGGGGCGAACGCCCTTCTCCGTCACCTGCAGGTGCGTCGCCCGATCAAAACAGCGCGTGCTGGGCGGGGCCACCTTCGGCGTCAGCACGACACACTCCAGGACCTTGCCGTCGGCGCCGGTCTCATTTTTCGATTCGACCTTGGCGAACAGCTCGTTCACGCGCAGTTCGGGATTCCAGACTGATTCGATGCGGGCCTGGTCGGCCTCCGCGCCATCCAGCATGCGCAAACCGTTGATGGGATCTTGCGACCAGAAGACCTTGCCGTTGCTCCCCTCGCGGATCAGGCCCACGCCGGGGATCTCGGTGACCACCAGCGACTTGTCGCCAGCGGTGGCGAATCGCTGGGCGGTGCCGGTGATGCCGACCGCCTGAAAGGTCATGGTCATGCTCATGTGCACGCTCTTGTGCCCGGTCCAGGCGTCGGGAGCGCCGACCGCCTTGATGGAATCGGCCAGGATGTCCGAGGCAGAGCGCACCGGCGCCGTTGCGGCGGGCGCCGACGCGACGACAGCCGGCGCCGACGGTGCAGGCGCGGCCGTGGTGGCCGCGGACGGAGTGGCGGCGGGCGGCGGCGGATTCGACGCGCAGGCGGCGATCAGGACCGAAGACAGCAACAGCCAGGAACGAACGACGAGGGGCTTCATTTGGTCCGCAATGCTCTGATGGCCACCAGCGCGGCGTCAAGCACCGGGTCGTGCCCCGTCTTCAGGCTGGCGCGCGTCTCCACCACCCGCCGGTCGGGCTGCACGCCGCGTCCCTCCAGCAGAACGCCTTTGGGCGTCTTGAAATCGGCCACCACGTACTGCATGACCGCGCCGCCCGGCAGCGCCACCACCATCGACGGGAGCACCGCTCCCAGCGTGGAGTCGCCGATCACGATGGCCCGCTTGGCTTCTTGCAGCCCGGCCGCCAGCATCTCTGCCGCCGACGCCGTCCCCTCGTCGGTCAGAATGACCAGCGGTCCGGTGAACGGCGTCGAGCCCAGCTCGGGCCGCGCCACCAGCGTGTTGGTGAACTCGCGAAACTGCAGCGTCCCCAGCGTCAGCGGATGATCGACGAACTGCGCCGCCACCGGGATGGCCATGGCGCCTTGCCCGCCGGGATTGCCGCGCAGATCAAGAATCAGCGCCCGGGTGTTGCGCGCCCGAAAGCCAGCGACCGCCCGTTTGATGTCTTCCAGCACCGGCTGCAGCAGGAAGATGTTGAACGACAGGAGGCCGACGTCGTGGATCTGTTCGATCTTCACCTGGGGATACAGCGGCGGCAGGTGCCCCAGCGTCACGGCGTTGGTCTTGGTTTCGTCGCGGGTCAGCAAGACCTCGCCCGGGCGATCCTCGTTGTCCAGATAGCGCAGCGTCACCCGCGTCCCGGCTTGCCCCATCAGCCGCTGCTGGGCCAGGCGGCGGATGGCGAACCGTTCCTCCACCGGGCGCAACGGCCGGTGTGAATCCGACGTGGAACGAATCTCCCGCCCGCCGATCTGCGTGACGATGAAGCCGGGCGCCAGGCCGTGCTTCTCCGCCGACGAGCCCGCCTTGACCGCGGTGATGGTGGGGCGGTTCTCGATCACCCGCACGGTGAGGCCGGGATCGCCGATCCCTGCCGCCAGCTTCATGGGCGGCTGTTG
>JAXDMH010000554.1:0-5322 GCA_034666225.1 Myxococcales bacterium | reverse complement strand
GTACTCCGCAATCCAGTCATCCCAACTACGCGTGCTCATCAGCGCCACGGCGACCTCCTTCGAAACAGGTTCTACCTACCCCTGTATTTCTACCAGGATTTTGTCTCTATTGGGGAATATTCAATAGTCGCGGCGGGGGCGGGGAAAGCGCTAGGCCCACGCTTTTGAGGATCTCGCGTACCCAACGACGGTTGCTGTCCATCGAAGTGCAACGCCACGAACGATTCCGACTGCCTGCCGAAATGTGGGAACGGCGTGGTCGAGAGCGGTGAGACCTGCGATCCACCGTCCGCTTGCGCCGCCATCCAAACCCGTTGCACCAGTGACGCGACCACGGTGCGCACGTACTCGGGAGATTCAGCCAAGTGCACGTCGGTCTGCGCGGAGACGCCGCGGAGTTGCGGAGCGTCCGATGGCTCTTGCCCGCCAGGATGCGCCGCCAGCGCCGATCCCGACTGCCGCAAGGCCACGGGCCAAGCCTGCGGCGGCGGCAACGAGTGCCTCACCGGCAACTGCGTGACCGGGTTCTGCTGCGACAGCCAATGCGCCGGTGCGTGCAACGCTTGCGGGTCGGCCACAACGGGCCGCGCCAATGGCACGTGCGGTCCGGTCCTGGCCGGCATGCACGTCGGGACTGGCTGTCCCAAGGCGGATGTCTCCACGTGCGGGAACGACGGTGAGTGTGACGGCGCCGGTCATTGCCGACAGTACGGCAGCGACCAGATCTGCCAGGCCGCGACGTGTTCCGGTGGACGGGCAACGCCAGCCAGACGGTGCAGTGGACAGGGGACGTGCGCCGCCGCAGTCTCTACGATGTGCATTGACTACGCCTGCGGCCCCGACGCGTGCAAGACCTCCTGCGCCTCGGATCTTGATTGCGTCAATGACGACTATTGCGACGCATCCAAGTGCAAGCCGCGGTGCCAGACTCCCACCAACGACAACCTTGTTCCCAATGCTGGCTTTGATCGAACCAATTGGACTTACGACGGTACCCCAGAAAACGCGTCGATGACGTTCTGGCAGTCGACGGATTCCACTGGATGCGCAAACTCTGGTTCGGCGCGGGTTGGTCCCGGCGGAATTTTCAGCGACTGTTTCCCCGTGCAGCCTGGCAAGAGCTACTTTTTCGGGTTCATGTACAGAGCGCCCAATCTCAACAACAACACGCAGAATTGCGGCGTGGGCTGGTATGACGACGTCGGCTGCGCGAACGTGGTGTCGCCCGGAACCTTCGCTGGGCCCGTGGCCGGATCGGGTTGGCAGAAAACGCCGTCATTCAGCGTCGTGGTGCCCGCGAATGCCACTCACGCGAAGATCGCCTGCATCAACTTCGAGACGAGCGTATTCTTTGAGGTCGACCGGGCCTACTACAACGCGGTTGCTCCCGCCTTCTAAGGGGAAGCGTTTTCACCAGCCTCAGACGCCTTAGAACTGCTTCTGCAGGTTGACGTTGAAGAGTCCGATCCACTGCGTGTACTTGCCACCACCGTCGGGCAGCTTGGTCGGCGTTACTGCGTCCGCCAGAATGCTTTTGCCGGTGTTGTCGCGAGCGAAGTACTGGATGTTCGTGTAAGACGCGGCCACGAAGTACGTTCCCGCCAGTTGCAGCCGAGCTCCCAGCGCTGCGGCCACGTTGTTGGCGTCGGGAAGGGCGGGATCCAGGGTGCTGTCTGGCACGGCGGCGGTCTCGAAGGCGAGACCACCGAAAATCTCCACGGTGGGCCGCACCCAGACGCTGGCGCCGCCGTGAATGCTGTAGGTGTCTTTCCAGCGACGACGAAGATTCTGAGCGACGCTGCCGTTCGGCGTGACGTCCGCGCCAGTGCTGTCGACCAGACAGGGGTCTCCTTCGATGGCCACGCATTGACTCTGCATCTGGCTCCAACGGGTCAACTCGCCGGAGAGCCGCAGTTCAAGTACGTCGTTCACGCGCAGTTTCCCTCCGAGGCGGAGGCTGTCGGGAAGCGCTTGATGGAACTCGACGTGGAAGGGAGCATCGTTGCCCTGATACACGGTGTGCAGCGTGCCCTTGAGGGACATGGGACCTAGGCCGGGCTGCGCCTGATAACCGGCGCCCAGCCACAGTCGATTTTCGATCGCCTCGACAAGCACGCCGAGTCCGAAGCTGCCCTGATAACCGACCACGTCCAGTTTGGCGCGTCCTTCTCGATCAATGTCCGGGTCTCCAGAACCGACCGGCGTCTTCGCCTGTGTACTGGCCACGGCGGAACGCACCAGGTTCGCGGTGGCACCCACGCTCAATCGGCCCCAGCGGTACGCGGCGCCAGCAGTGAAGTAGATGAAGGTCAGCGAGCCGTCGATGCTGTCCCAGCGCTGGATGCCATCGACCGCCTGTGGATATTTGGGGTCATTCTTGAATTTGTCGTTGGTATCCCAATGCGCCATTCCGCCGTAGGGGACCATCAGACCGGCGCCCAGCGCAAAGTTCCCAAGCCGCGTGGTGGCCCCGATCATGGGCCCGCCGAGCACATTGAAGAGCTGCGCCTTTCCGAACGAGGCGCCCTCCGCACCGGCTGGCTCCGGCATATCGGTCGGCGCCGGAGTGTGTTGGTACGTGACCGAGCGCAGGGCCAGGATCCCGTCGACGTAGACGTTGGTCCCTTCCGAAAAGCCGATCCCCGCCGGGTTGTAGTAAAGCGCGGTCGGATTATTCGTGGTGACGTTGCCCAGCTCGCCGCCGAAACGGGCCGCTGCGAAACCAGCGGCCTCGGCGGGCGAGCGCTCAAGGCAGAGCCCTAGCAGCGGGACCATCGTCCCGACCAAAACGATGGTCCGCTTTAGCTTCATTCGATTACATCGGCAGAGCGGCGCGAACGTCGGCGCAGGTGGCGTCGTCTTTCACCTGCTTGGCGTTGAAGACTCCGGTCGTCACCTTGTAGTCCGTGCGCGACTGGTCGACGAAATCGGTCTGCGCGGCCGTGCAGTCGGCGGCGCCCTTGACATGACACCCGACGACGTGACTGTCGAAGAAAGTTACGGCAGCGGTACCTGATTGCTCAGTGCAGGTGTCGATCTTTCCGCTGAGTTCCAGAATCGTTCGCGACGCCAGATAGATCTTGTCCGCCGTTTGGATTCCGAGGAAGTCGGTCGGGGGCGTGATATAGCCGTTGCCGTCCTTGGGAATCGCCGTGAATCCAGGCTTGCCGTCGCCGTCGGCATCGACGGCCATGATCGCCGTATAGGATTTGGGCCAGGCGATCATGGGGTCCGGCATCGTCAGGCCGACCAGAGCGATCGTGTGATCGATCTTGAGGCTGTTGCCCGGATCCCAACCAGAGAGCGTTCCCGTGTTCGGAAACTTGGGAATCGTTGGAGCGTCCCACACCGAGTCGGGCACGCCGATCGACACCTTGCTACCCCGTGCGATGAAGGAACCAAGCGCGTTCAGAGCAAACTCCGGGAGCACCGTGCCGCAGTTCGCGGTTTCGCCCTTGAGCATGGTGCCTGTCGCGTCGAACTTGGCGCGGTTCCACAGGTGAATCTTCCCGGTGCCCATCTGGGTGGCGGTCGTCGCGGCCCACGTCGCGTCCATGACGATGTGCACACCCAGCGTGAACGCCGTGCGGGCCGGACAGCTGCCGCCGCCTCCGTCGACGGTGGTGCCGCCGGTTCCGCCGACCACGGTGCCGCCGGTTCCGCCGCCGTCGACGGTGGTGCCGCCGGTTCCGCCGACCACGGTGCCGCCCGTTCCGCCGCCGCCAGTGGTTCCGCCCGTCCCGGTCGCGCTGCCGCCCGAGCCGCTGGACGCGTCGGGTTTGACCTCGGAGTTGCTGGCGCCGCCGCAACCGGCGGAGGCCAACAGTGCAGCGATCAGCGCCGGCACCACCTTGCCACTGACAAACGTCGACTCATGCGTCTTGCGATCCATTTGGAACCTCCCATATCTGCGCGGCGGCAGGCCGTGCTTAGTCCAGCGGATACTTTCCGAGTTCACTAGCAGCGACGGCAATCTGCCGCCGCAACTCCACTGTGTTGACGATCTCTCTCGCGGTGAACCGATTGAGCGCGTCCAGATACGGGCGCAACTTCTCACCTTGAAACAAGGCGGCCAGAATCCTGCGGGCGCTGGCATCGACGCGATCCATCGCGTCCTGCGCAAAGCAGCGCACGGCGTTCTCCTGCAGGCGTATCGCCGCGGCGCCGGCTGTCTCGGCGCGCTTCTGCGTGCGCAGCAGGGCGCTTTCCAGGGCGTAGGTGTCCATGGCGATGTCGGCGAAGAGGCCCAGGATCTCTTGCTCGTTGGCCAGCTTCTCTCCGAATTGCTGCGCCGCCAGACCCAGGCACATGAGAGCGGTCTTCTTGGCGCCGGCCAGCATCTGGGCTTCCGCCGAGAGAAAGCCGGCCGGCGTCGCCGCGGTCGCCTTGCCTGTGGCGATCTCTTCCATCAAGGCCATGGCCTTTTGAAAGATGGCCAGCTCGCCTTTCATGGCGCGGCGCAAAAGCCGTCCCGGGATCAGCAGGCGGTTGATCTCGTTGGTGCCTTCGAAGATGCGGTTAATGCGGGCGTCGCGCCAGTGGCGTTCGGCAGGGAAGTCCTCGACGTAACCGGCGCTGGCGTAGATCTGCACGCCCTCGTCGACGACGTAGTCCAGCATCTCTGAGCACCAGACCTTGACCATCGAGCATTCGACGTCGTAGTCCTCGATGCGCTTGAGGCAGGTCTCGGTGTCCTTGATGTCGACGTCGCTGAGGTTGCGGTCGATCATGCCGGCGGTGCGATAGACCACCGATTCCGAGACGTAGGTCAGGATGGCCATCTCGCCGATCTTGTGGCGGATGAGGCCGAAGTCAGCGATGGGGTGGCCGAAGGCCATCCGGTTGTTGGCGTACTGGATGACCTCGCCCAGGGCCAGCTTGGCGCCGCCCGTCACGCAGGCGCCCAGCTTGAAGCGCCCCATGTTGAGGACGTTGAAGGCGATCTTGTGTCCCTTGCCGATCTCGCCCAGCACGTTCTCTCTGGGAATGACCGCGTCGTTGAGGATGAGCGGGCGGGTCGACGATCCCTTGATGCCCGTCTTTTTCTCCTCGGCGCCCAGGCTGACGCCGGGCATGCCCTTCTCGATGATGAACGCGGTGAATTGCTCGCCGTTCACCTTGGCGAAGGTGGTGTAGACGTCGGCGAAGCCGGCGTTGGTCAGCCACATCTTCTCGCCGTTCAAGATCCAACTCTTGCCGTCGGGCGACAGCACAGCCTTGGTCTTGGCGTTCATGGCGTCCGAGGCCGACGACGCTTCGGACAGCGAGTACGACGCGATCCACTCGCCGCTGGCCAGCTTGGGCAGGTACTTGGCCTTCTGC
>JAXDMH010000553.1:0-5346 GCA_034666225.1 Myxococcales bacterium | reverse complement strand
GAACACCGACGTGGGACTGCCGCTGACCATCCTGTCGGCGACCCTGCGCGAGAAGGTGTGGGTGCTGGAGATGGCCATGCGGGCGCGCGGCGAGATCGCGTTCCTGACCGAGATCGCCCAGCCGCGGATCGGCGTCATCACCAACGTGGCGGGCGCCCATCTGGAACGCCTCGGTTCGCTGGAAGAGGTGGCGCGGGCCAAGGGTGAGCTGTTTGCCGGGTTGCCGGCCGACGGAATCGCCGTGCTGTCCGACGACGAACCGCTGGTGGCGACGCAGGCGGCGGGAATCGCCGCCGACCGGCAGCTTCGTTTCGGCGCCGGGCGCCACGCCGCGGTTCGCGTGATGGAGGTGATCCCGGCGGGCGCGGCGGGTTCGGTGGTGCGCTATGCGGTCCAGCAGACACCGGTCGTGGTGCGCCTGCCGCTGGCGGGCGCGCACAACGCGCGCAACGGCGCGGCGGCCCTGGCCGTGGCGCTGGCGGCGGGCGTGCCGGCGGTGGAAGCGGCGCGCGCCCTGGAATCGCTGACGCTGCCGCCCCATCGTTCGGCGGCGATCGAGATCGGCGGGCGCACGGTGCTGGACGATTGTTACAACGCCAATCCGGCGTCGATGGGCGCGGCGCTGACGGCGCTGCTGGCGTCGGTGGGCAGCGGACGTCCCTTCGCCATCCTGGGCGACATGCTGGAGACCGGCCCCGACGCCGAGGCGCTGCACCGGGAACTGGGCGCGGATGCCGGGACGCGCCTGTGCGGCCTGTGCGGCGTCGGCCCGCTGGCAGCGGCGATGGTCGAGGCGGCGCGCGCGGCGGGTCTCGATCAGGCGCGCGCGGTCACGGCCGCCACGCCCGAGGAGGCAGCGGCGCTGGTGGCGCCGTGGACGCGGCCGGGAGATTGGATCCTGGTCAAAGCGTCGCGCGGCATGAAGCTGGAAGGCGCGGTCGCCGCGCTGGGCCGGCTGCTGGGCGTCCCCTCGCCCCTGCCCTTGCCGTCGCCCGTCCCCTTTTCGCCGCCAGGAAAAACGGTAGGCTGACGCCCCCCGAAAGCCCCCAAAGGTAAGGCACAGAAACCACGCATGCTGTTTCACCTCTTCAACGCTCTTCGCGAAAAGATGCCCGGGGCCAACGTGTTCCGGTACGTGTCGACGCGCATCGGGCTGGCCACGCTGACGTCGCTGGTGATCACCTTCGTCGTGGCGCCCTGGTTCATCCGCCGCGCCCGGGCCCGGCAGCTGGGCGAGGTGATTCGCGACGACGGACCGGCCAGTCACGCGTCCAAGCAAGGGACGCCCACCATGGGGGGCGCCCTGATCATCCTGGCGCTGGTGGCGGCCACGCTGCTGTGGTGCGACCTGCGCAGCACGCTGATCTGGCTGGCCTTGCTGGTCACGGTGGGGTTCGGGGCCATCGGTTTTCTCGACGACTATCTGAAGCTGTCGCGCCGTAACAAGAAGGGTCTGCCCGGCCGTTTGAAGATCGCCGGGCAGCTGGTGATCGGCGGCGTGGCTTGCGCCTGGCTTTTCGCGGGCGAGGCGCTGGCGCCCGATGTGCGGCTGCACCTGGCGTTGCCGATGGTCAACTTTCACCACAACTCGCTGATCTTGCCGCTGGGGGTCTATCTGGGCTTCGCCGTGTTCACGCTGGTGGCCACGTCGAACGCCGTCAACCTCACGGACGGCCTGGACGGCCTGGCCATCGGGCCCGTGATCATCTCGTCGTTCACGTTCTTGCTGCTGGCCTATGCCGCCGGCACCACCTTGCGCAGCTTCAACATCGCCACCTATCTGGGGATGCCGCACGTGGCGGGGGCGGGCGAGCTGGCGGTTTTTTGCGGGGCCATGGGCGGGGCCGGCATCGGGTTCCTGTGGTTCAACACCCACCCGGCGCAGGTCTTCATGGGCGACGTGGGCGCGCTGGCGCTGGGCGGGGCGCTGGGCTTCGTGGCGCTGGCGTCGAAGACAGAGCTGTCGCTGCCCATCATCGGCGGCGTGTTCGTCACCGAAGCGGTCAGCGACATCATCCAGGTGGCGTATTACAAACGGACCAAGAAGCGAGTGTTCTTGATGGCGCCCATCCACCACCACTTTGAAAAGCTGGGCTGGCCCGAATCGCGGATCGTGGTGCGTTTTTGGATCGTGTCCTTCGCTTGCGCGATTCTGGGGCTGATCCTGACGTTGAAAGTACGATGAACGGCGAGCTGGAAGGGAAACGCATCTTGATCGTCGGCCTGGGGAGATCCGGGCTGACGGCGGCCATGCTGTGCGTGGCGCGCGGCGCCGCGGCGGTGACGGTCACCGATCGCCACGACGCCGAGCAGCTGGCGGGGACCCTGGCCAAGCTGCCGGCCAGCGTGCGCCTGGAGCTGGGCGGCCACCGGCGCGAGACCTTCGTGAATTGCGATCTCATCGTGCTGTCGCCGGGCGTGCCGGAGATCCCCGAGCTGGTCGCCGCGCGCGCCGCCGGCGTCACCGTCATCGGCGAGCTGGAGCTGTCGTCGCGGTTCATCGAGGCGCCCATGGTGGCCATCACCGGGACCAACGGCAAATCGACGACGACGACGTTGTGCGGTCTCATGTTGCGGGCCACCGGCCAGCCGACGTTCGTGGGCGGCAATTTGGGAACGCCCCTGGGCGAGGCGGTGGGAACACCGGCGGGCAGCGTGCGCGGTTACTGCGTGGTCGAGGTCTCCAGCTTTCAACTGGAGACGACCAAGACGTTTCATCCGCGCGTGGCCATTCTCCTCAACATCACGCCTGATCACCTGGACCGTTACGCCAGCATGGAGGAATACGCGGCGGCCAAGGCGCGCATCTTTCTGGGGCAAGGTCCCGGCGATTTCGCCGTGGTCAACGTCGATGATCCGCTGGTGATGCGCGCGGTGGAGGGCGCCACCAGCCGCAAGCTGGGAATTTCCACCGAGCACGCGCTGGAAGGCAGCGTGGGCGGCTGGGTCGAGGGCGAGGATCTGATCGTGCGCCTGCCGGGCGGGCCCGAGGAGGCCTATCCGGCCAACCTGCCGGCGCTGGTGGGGCGACACAACCAGCAGAACGCGCTGGCGGCGCTGCTGGGCGCGCGGCTGACGGGAGCCACGCCGTCGGAGGCACGGCGCGCGCTGCTGGAATATCGGCCGCTGGCCCATCGCATGGAGCTGGTGGCAGAGCGCGGCGGGGTCTCGTTTTACGACGATTCCAAGGGCACCAACGTGGGCGCCGTGGTGGCGACGCTGAATGGATTCCCGCGTCCGGTGGTGCTGATCGCTGGTGGTCGCGACAAGGGCGGCGACTATGCGCCGCTGGCCCAGGCGCTGGCGACGGTGGGGCGTGCCGTGGTGCTGATCGGCGAGGCGGCCGATCGCATCGCGGCGGCGCTGCCGCAGACGCTGCCGGTTCATCGCGCCGCCAGCATGGAGGCGGCCGTCGCGCTGGCGGCGCGCCTGGCCCAGCCGGGCGACGCGGTGGTGCTGTCACCGGCTTGTTCCAGCTTTGACATGTTTCGCGACTACGTGCACCGGGCCCAGGTTTTTCGCGCCGCCGTGGACGCGGTGATCGGGCCCGGCCAAGAACCAACCGTCACCGAACGGAGCCTCTGATGGCCACCGGCTTTCCAGATTCGGCATCCTCCTGGACGTCGACATGGGCAGCAGCCTGGCGCGGGCGCTGGGAGGCGCTGGTGCGGCTGGTGCGCCGGTCGGAGTCACCGCTGGGCGCGCCACCGGGCGACACCCGTCCCCTGATTCGCCCCAGCGAGATCGGCGTCGATCGGGTGCTGTGCGGCGCGGTGCTGATGCTGGTGGCGTTCGGTATCGTGATGGTCTTTTCGTCGGGGGCGGTGTTCGCCGCCAAGAAATACGGGGATTCGACCTATTTTCTCAAGCGCGAGCTGGTCTACGCAGTGCTGGGTCTGGGGGCGATGTCGCTGGCCCTGCGCACCGATTATTCCGTGTACCGGCGCCTGGCCTATCCCCTGCTGGGCGTGAGCATCTTGACCCTGGTGGCGGTGCTGAAGATCGGATCGCGCGCCGGCGGCGCGATTCGCTGGTTCCGGCTGGGCCCGCTGTCATTCCAGCCCAGCGAGCTGGCCAAGCTGGCCCTGGCCGTTTACCTGGCCACGCTCCTGGCCCGCCAGTCAGAGAAAGTGAAGGTCTTCTCGGTCGGCTTTCTGCCGCCGCTGCTGGTGACCGGAACCATGATGGGCCTTCTGCTGAAGCAGCCCGATCTGGGGACGGCGGTCATCTTCGGCGTGGTGGCGCTGGGGCTGTTGTTCGTGGCCGGAACGCGCACCAGCTATTTGATCCTGGCCCTGCTGGTGGCGGCGCCGGCCGGGTGGAAGTTCATCGTCTCGACGCCGTTCCGCATGCGCCGCATGCTGGCCTTTCTGGATCCCTGGGCCTTTCGCCGCGACGTGGGCTATCAGATCACCGAATCGCTGATCAGCGTCGGGTCGGGCGGCGTCACCGGGATGGGCCTGGGCGACGGACGGCAAAAACTGTTCTTCCTGCCCGAAGCGCACACCGATTTCATCCTGTCGATCGTCGGCGAGGAGCTGGGGCTGTGCGGGATCCTGTTCGTCATCACCGGCTTTGGCGTGCTGGTGTGGCGCGGGCTGCGCACGGCGTTTCGCGCCCGCGACGCCTTTGGCTGCTATCTGGCCTTCGGCATCACCGCCATGTTCGGGCTGCAGGCGCTGGTGAACATCGGCGTGGTGCTGGGTTCGCTGCCCACCAAGGGCTTGCCGCTGCCGTTCATCAGTTACGGTGGCAGCTCGCTGGTGGTCAGCCTGTTCATGGCCGGCATCCTGGGCAACATCTCGGCGCGCAACCCGGAGCCGCGCGAGGGGATCTGGGACGGCCTGCGCAACCGCGCCGCCGGAAAATCAGGCAACCGCCGGCTGGACGGCGCCCCCAAGATCGTCGTCGAGGTCGGTCCGCCTCGGCGTTCGCAGGACGCCTGACCATGGCAGACAACATGGCCCCGACGCCGGCTGAAACGCCGGCTGAAACGCCGGCCGAGACGCCGGTCGAGCCGAGCGCCGAGACGCTGAAGGTCCTCATCGCGGGTGGCGGCACCGGCGGTCACCTTTATCCCGGGATCGCGCTGGCCGAGGAGATCAAATCGCGCCCCGGCGGCGAGGTGCTGTTCGTCGGCGCCCAGCGCGGCATGGAAGCCAAGATCATTCCAGCGGAAGGCTATCCGCTGGAGTTGCTGGAGGTGAGCGGCATCAAACGCACGGGCCTGCGGGGGCTGATTCGCGGCCTGTGGAAGCTGCTTCAGGGCCTTTCTTCGGTGAAACGCTGATGCGCGCGGCCGACGGCCCGGTTGGCCTGCGTCTTGCGATTGCGAAAGTTCGAAGT
>JAXDMH010000552.1:0-8805 GCA_034666225.1 Myxococcales bacterium | reverse complement strand
GCGGCGGCTTGAAGAAGGTCCACTGATCGTCTTCAAAGTCGACCGCCACGGTGAACGGCAGCATGGCCACCGGATCCAGCCCTTGCGCGTGCAGCACCTCGATCCAGATGTCGATGTAGCAGTTCTTCTCGACCCAGGCGCGGTCCTCGGCGTGCAGCGCGTGGCGCTGATAGGTCGACGGATCCAGCGGGAAGACGGACGCCTTGCTCACGGCCACAGTCGGCTGCGAACCTCTTTGGGCCACGTCGCGACATCGACGCCGTGGTGCCGGAACAGCGCCATCACGCAGCGCTCGAGGCCAAAGCCCAGACACGCCGTGTGCGCGGTTTCGCCGGTGGCGGTCTTGATGGCAAAGGTGTGGCCAAAGTGTTCCTGATGATAGTTGAACGAGCAGACCGCCGTGGGGTGCTCTTCAGAAATGACCGGCACCAGCACCTCGAACTTTAACTTTTGATCTTTCTGGCTGACCGCCAGCATGCGCCCGCCCCGGCCAAAGAACGGATCCGACGCCACGTCGGGCTTGGCCGGCAACCCCAGGGACGTCAGCAGCTCGACGCCGCGTTTGACCCACAGGTCGCGCCATTCCACCACCATGTCCGGCGTCCCCACGCGCACGAACTCGCGCACGCGAAAGGCCTGCATGCGGGTCGGCTCGGCCGACGGTTCGTGGCGATAGACCCAGTTCTGCATGTCGACCAGCCGCCCCTTTTCGGGGATGACGCCGGTGAAGCTGGGATAGACCGGATAGCAAGCGGCCGGGTTCAGCACCACGCCGGTCATCCCCTGCAGCTCGCCCCACGGCTCGCCGGCGTGAACCTTTTCGCTCAACCGGTGGGAATCTTTTTCATTGCCGAAAAAACTGAACACCGTGCCCGCCAGCTGGGGGAACGAATCCAGGAAGTCGCTGCGTTCCAGAACCTTGCGGTCGATGATGGGGGGAAACAGCATCACCTCGGCGCCGTCGTCGCGGGCCACGCGCGTGATGATGTCGTTGAAACGGGCCAGCACGTCTTCGAAGACGGGCCCGCGCCCGAACGCACCGGGCACGCCCACCGGAATGATCAGCCGGGCCTTGACCAGCTCCTCGTAGAACCTTCCTGGATCAAAATCCTTCGCGGCCACGCTCGCCTCCTTGGTCGTTCTAATCGTCAGTCGTTCTGGTCGTGGGTCGTTCTAGTCGTCTTTGTACACAAGCAGCAGCGACGCGCTCTTGGACAGGATGCGGTCGTTGCCGATCATCAGAGCCGCCGACAGTGAATCGCGCAGGTGGCGCCCGACACTGAACGGGGTGTCGTTCTTGTAACCCATGATTCCGCAGATCCCCAGCGCGTGCTGGACGATGTCCGCCGTCTGCTGTGACGTCGAGATCTTGAGGTTGTTCATCTTCAAGGCAAATCCCAGGCTGAGGAACGCTTCGTTCCCCTGGGGCGAGCGCAGCAGGCGATCGCACTCGGCGTTGACGGCCTGCACGTTGTTGCGCATCGATTGCAGCAGCGTCGACAGTTCAGCCAGACGCAGGGCCGTGGGCGGCACGGTGCCCGGTTTCTTGCGCGCCTCGGCCCGCACGAAGGCGCTGGCGCGGGCCGCCGCGTCGGTGGCGATCCCCAGCCAGACCGACGACCACAGCACGTGCGAAAACGGAACCATGGTCTGCGCCGACGAGTCGGCGAAGGAGCCGGGGACGATCTGCTCGTCGGGCCCGGTCGAGGTCAACTTGAACCCCGGGCTGCAGGTGCCGCGCATGCCCAGCGTGTCCCAGGCCGTGGTGCGGTTCAGCGTGTAGTCGCCCTTGCGCAGCAGCACCAGCACCTGATCGCTCGGCGCCGCGTCGGCCGCGCGCCGGCAGGTGACCAGCAGATCGTCGGCCTGTTCGCCGTACGAGATGGTGGTGGCGTCCTTGTTCAGCTTGAAACGACCGTCGGCGCTTTCCACGGCGCACACGCTGGACCGGGTGTCACCGCCCACGCCAACTTCTGAAGTCACCGACGCGATCAAGAGCTGCCGTTCGCACAGCTCTGACAGGTAACGACGAAAGAACGGCGACGACAGTCCGTGCCGGACGATGCAGGCGACCTGGATGTGGTGCATGGCCGCCACCATCCCCGCCGACGAGCAGCTCTGCGCCAGGGACATGCACATGGCCCCCAGCTCTGAAATGCCGTAGCCCAGGCCGCCCAGCTCCTTGGGGACAAAGGCGCCCAGCTGCTTCTGCGCCTTCAGCTCGTCGACGGCCTCGCGCGGGAAACGCGCGTTGCGGTCGACGTCGTCGGCGTGGCGCGCGGCGATCTCGGCGCCCACACCAACCCGACTGCCCGGCACAGTGGCCGGTTTGGTTGCCGGCTTGGAAGAGTCTGTCACGAGGTGATCCTCACTTTTAGGAACGAGGCAACAGTATCATCTTCCGCGGTCATTCGCCTCTGGCGTCGCGGTCCCCCCGCTGCCCTGCCCGGTCGACAGGCGAATGAATTTCTTCAGCGCCCGCAGCACCGGCAACGGAATCTCGTGGCCGCCGTCGAAGGGCAGGAAGGTGTGGCGGGCGCCGGCCGCCGCCAGGTCAGCCGCCAGCGCCGCCGCGGCGGAAAAGGAAAGTTCGCGGTCCTGCCGACCATGACTCTGAAACATCGGCAGGTTTCCAGCGTTCTTCATTAATGGAACCCACGAATCGATGGTGACCCGGCCACTGGATAGCAAGATCAGCCCGGCCAGAGGTGGTCGGCAACGCAGCGTCAGATCCAACGAAAGTATCGCCCCTTGCGAAAAACCACCCAGGAACAATGGACGCCCCGGCCAACGGGCCAGCACCTCGTCCACCAGCGCTGCCAATGCCCGGTTGGCGTCGGGCAGGCCGGCGGGGGCCTCCTGCCCCAGATCGCGCTGTCGGCCCTGGGCAACGTCGGCGTCCCGCTTGGCCACGTCGATCGTCCACCAGGCCCGCCCGGGAAGACCCAGCGGTTTCAGATCGACCGGCCCCTCTGGAAACAGGAACAGCCCGGGCAGCCCCAGCGAGGCGCCGAACGGGGCCAGATCGTCGGCGCGCATGGAGAACCCGTGCAGGAGGATGACGACCGGCGGTGGCGACTCGCCGGCCGCCGCCGATCCCGGACCGGTGGCGTCGACCACCCGCAGGTCGAGGCCTGCCATGGTCGCGTTCGTTATCTCGTTGCCCTTGCCCTCGGCCACAAAAGCAGTGTCGACCCAATCCGCTTCACGGTCCAAAGATTCAAATTGGCGTTGCGGCCATGAGTGATCACGCTGTCAGCGTGGCGGCGACCCCCACCTCCGGTCCCGCTTCCGCGGCGCGCGCCTTGCGTCCCGCCCGGCGGCCGGCCTCGCTCGGCCAACCGACGCCGTTGCCGGAGCTGTTGCGGCAGCGAATACCGGCGCTGGATGGCGTGCGCGGCCTGGCCATCGTTCTGGTGCTGATGCACCAGTTCAACATCATGGACCCGCAAGCGTCGCTGCCCTTGCGCCTGCTGACCGCCACGGTCGAGCCCGGCTGGATCGGCGTGCAGCTGTTCTTTGTCCTGTCCGGATTTCTCATCACCGGAATTCTGCTGGACGCCAAGAACAGCCAGTCATTCTTCGGGCCGTTCTATCGACGCCGCCTGCAGCGCATCTTCCCCCTTTACTACCTGGTCCTGGCGGTGACGTTCCTGGTGCTGCCGCGACTGACGACCTGGCCCGCTTCGATGCTGGGCGCCGGCCACGACCACCTTCGCTACTGGCTGTACTTGCAGAACTGGCCGATCTGGCACAGCCGGGGCGTCGGCCTGCTGGGGCACACCTGGTCGCTGGCGGTGGAGGAGCAGTACTACCTGGTGTGGCCGCTGGCGGTCTGGGCCCTCACCCAGCGCGGGCTGGTGCGCCTGTCGCTGGCCATCGTGGCGGGCGCCTTTCTGCTGCGGGTTGTCCTGCGCGCAACCGGCGTCGCCCCCGAGCTGATCTATTCGTCGACGGTGACCCGCGCCGACGCGCTGGCCATGGGTGGCCTGGTGGCCATCGCCGCGCGGCGCGCCGACGGGGCGGCCTGGCTGCGGCGGCATCTTGACCGATGGACGGTGCTGTTGATCGCGGCGCTGGCCGTGGTGACGGTGGCCAGCCACGCCTTGTCGCGCAAGCAGATCATCACCCAGACCTTTGGCTATTCGATCCTGGCCCTGGCCTTCGCGGTGCTGATCGCCTGGGCGGTGCTGCAATCGACGACCGGGGCCAGCCGGCTGGTGGCCTGGCTGTCGTGGCGGCCGCTGCGCGCCGTGGGGCGCGTCAGCTATGGCATGTACCTGTTTCATCTGCCGCTGCACCTTTACGTCACGCGGGTGCTGCTGGCTTCCACCCTGGACGGCGACGGCGCCACACCAAACCTGGCGCTGGCGGCCGGCTATTTCTTCGCTGCCAGCCTGGTGGTGTTCGTGCTGGCGCAGCTTTCGTGGTCGCTGTTCGAAAAGCGCCTGCTGGCCTGGTCGCCCCGACAGAATTAAAAGCGGACGCCGCCGCCCGCGGTTTAAGATGTTGCGGTGCCGCTGTCCCCGGTCGCGTCGCTGTCCCTTTCGTTGCTGGCCGCCCTGGCTGACGGGACGGGCGCCGGCTCGGCGAAAGACGCCGGCGACGACTTCGCCGCCGAGGCCAGCCTGCTCTATCGCATCGCCGCCTGCGGGCCGGTCCCCGCCACCGGCACTGGCATCCATGGCATACCGCCATCAACAACGGGTCCGCTGCCCGGCTCGCTGCCCGCCGAGGTGGCCGACAAGCACTGCCAGCAGATGCGGTTTCTCATCAACCGCTGGCGCCGGCGCTGGCTGGAACAGGCGGTGCCGTTCCTGGCCAACATCGTTCCCGCCACCGTGCCCACGGAGGTTGTCTATCCCTTTGGCGGCGGCGATCTGTTCACCGCCCTGGCCGCCTTCCCGCACGCCGTCACCATCACCACGCTGTCCCTGGAACCGTCCGGCAACCCGTTGACGTTCGGCCAGGCGACGCCGGCAGAACAGGAACACGCGCTCGGCGCCTTTCGCGATCACGTGCGTCGCCTGTCGTACGCCACGCACAGCAAGACCACCAACCTCCTGGCCTTCCGCCACGAAGCCTTGCCCGACCAGCTGGCCTTCGCGCTGCTGGCGCTGGTGGCCTTCGACATGGAGCCGGTCAGCCTGCGCTATTTCGAAGTGGATGACGCCGGCACGCTGCACTATTTGACCAAAAGTCAGATCGACGCTCACACGAAACGGCGGTTCGCCAACATGGAACTTGGGTTCCGCCGGCGCGGCGATGCCAGCGCGCCCCGGCGTCTGCACCGCCATCTGCAGACGAACCTGGCTGACCAACCGCTGGGCAGAACGCCCGGGGTGATCGCGCACCTGGCGTCCAAGGGTCACGTCGCCGCCATGACCAAGGCGGCCAGCTTTCTGCTGTGGTCGCCGTCGTTCGCGCGCATTCGCAATTACCTGCTGGAACACGCCGACTGGATGATCAGCGACGCCACCGGTATTCCGCCGCACTTTGCCGCCGCCAATTTCGAACAGGAGACCTGGGGACATTTCACGGGCGCCTTTCTGGCGGCGTCACCCGAACACGAACAGGACTTCGTGCGTCTGTGGGCGTCGCAACCGACGCGCGCGCTTCCCTTCGGCTTCGGCTATCCCGACAAGGAAGGCAATGACCACCTGCTGGTCACGCGACGCCGGGCCGCCGCCCCTTGAGCCGCTTTTCTCGACGACAGGCTCTGGTCGCGCCGCTGGCCCTGCTGGCGCCGACGTGCTTCGGGGGCGGGCGCGCCCAGGCGGCTCCGCGCGAGCTCCGCCTCAAGGCGCCCCAGGGCGTGGTGCGCGTCTACCGCCCGCCCCACTATGACGCCGCCAAGGCCGGCCTGGCCATCTACGTCCATGGGCTGTACACCGACGTCGACCACGCCTGGGCGGAGCACCAGCTGCCCGAACAGTTCGCCGCCAGCCGCCGAAACGCTCTCTTCATTGTTCCCGCCGCCCGCTCCGAGGCCACCGCGATGCCCCCGTGGGACGATCTGCAGACGCTGCTGGATCTCATCGCGCGCGAGCTCCCCTCCGACCTCCTGCCCGACGCCACCGCCCCCCTGGTGATCGCCGGCCACAGCGGCGCCTACAAACAGATCGTCCAGTGGCTATCGGATGTCCGCCTGCACACGCTGTTGTTCCTGGACGCTCTTTACGGCGGCGAAGTCGAACTGCGCGCCTGGCTGGACGCCGCAACAGAGAACAGGATGGCGCTGGTCAACCACGACACCGTCCCCGCCGCCCACACCTTCATTCAAGACATCCCCTACGCCCTCTACCGCAAACGCTGCCCGACCCAGCTGACGTCGCTGACCCCCGCCGAGCGCGAGGCCAAGCTGCTGTCGATGGACACCCACACCGATCACTTCGGCATCGTCACCAACGGAACGGTGCTGCCCATGCTGCTGAGGTGGTCGGCCCTGCCAGCGCGCGGCTGAGATGTCTGATCTTTTCTTTGGGACGTGATCCCGTTACGCGCAGGGCGAAGGCAGCGGCCCGATTGAACGGTGGCTTTCGCGCGTTTGCGCTCCTGGCGGAGCGCTCTATTTCGGATCCGTTGAAGAGCGCTCCTCGTCAGAGGAGCGCAAACGCGCGACCGCAGCGGTTCAATAGAGTTGCGCCCTCGCCCCGCGCGTAACGGGCTCGCCTTTCGATTCTGTTCTGTTGGAAGAGGCGACCAATCGCGAAACCTTTTCAGTTCTCCTTCTTCGATTTGCCGCCGCGGGTGGCGACGGCTTGACCGAACACCGGGCGCTTCCGCGGTGCGCAGTCCGACGGGTCAAAGTCGTCGGCCTGGAATTTCTGTTTCAGGCGGCCGCTGTCGCCGTCGGCCAGCACCTCGACCTCCAGCGTGTGCGTCCCT
This sequence comes from Myxococcales bacterium, assembly GCA_034666225.1. Taxonomy (GTDB): domain Bacteria; phylum Myxococcota_A; class Polyangia; order Fen-1088; family Fen-1088; genus DATKEU01. The sequence continues at coordinate 1,917 of JAXDMH010000552.1, read as the reverse complement.
TTTCGCTTGGGCGAGCAATACGACAGCACGTAGTGGCTGGCACCCATGGCGTCCAGCTTCTTGCTCACGTCTGAGAAGGCGCGGGTCAGATCCTTGGTTTGCGCTGACAGAAACGTCTCGCCGTGGCCCAGCGGCTCCAGTTCTTCCTTCTTCACGCGCTCGCCGATGCCGATGACATAGACGTTGATCCCCGATTTCTCGATGGCCGCCTGCACCTCGTGCCCGCTGACCTTGTGGGCCAGATCGCCCCGGTCGGTGAACACCACCAGGTTGCCGAAGGCGTGGGGGACAGAGGCGTCGTCGCGGCGATGGCGCACCACCTCCAGGCCTTTAACGATGGCGCCGTTCAGGTTCGACTGGCGCGACCGCGGCCGGAACGCGCGCAGGCCATCCAGCGAGCCGCGCACGTCGTTCGCCTCGAACGTCAGCACCGGCACCAGATCGGGTCCGCCGTCGAAGGCGCTGACCGCCACCTCTTGCAGGCGCCCCACCCGATCGCACAGGCGGCCGACGGCGGTGACCAGGGTCGGCATGTCCTCGGAATCGGCGATGGGGCCGGCCATGTCGACCAGCACCAGCGTCGATTGCGACATGGCCACGCGCGGATCCAGCAGGGCGCGCTTGCCTTTCTTCTCGGGGATCAACTTGCCATCTTCGTAAACGCGAAAACTGGACGCGTTCAGATCGGGCACCGGTTTGTCCTCGGCGGTGTTGACGGTGAAATAGACCGCCACGTTGCCCGTCGGCTGCGCCGCCGAATCGATCTTTCTGACGTGCAGGTTTCCGCCGCAGCCGATGGTCGGGGCTGCGCAGACCGACACCAACACTCCGGCAATGAAGGTCCCCCTGAATGCCCGGCGGTGTTCTTCCATGGCGCCGAATGCTAACGCAGACGAAAACCGCGTGGCCCGAAATACATGAGGCTCGGCATTTTTTTTGACGCGCGTCGGCCCCTACATCTAGCCACTCGCGTGCAGACACTCACGTCCAGCTACTCACGTCCAGACACTGACGTCGAGGTCGGCGAAGATCGGTGTCTGCCGCTCGCGCGCGCTGACGTCACTTTCGTCCAGGGTGCCGGCGGTCAGCGCGGCGTGCAGCGCCTGAAAACTTTCGAAGTGGCGTTTGAACCGCCTCACGGCGTACGGCGCCGTCGTGCCGTTGGTGACGATGAACGCCCAGTCGCTGCTCTGCATCAGCAAAAGCTCGCGCCCGGCCTGCTGCAGGGCCCGCCGGGCCAACCCGCCGGCGCCGGCAAAGCGGTGGCAAAGCGCGGTCATGGCCCGCTCGGCCCAGTGCTGATAGCGATACATCCAGGCCACCTTGCCGTTCAGCCACACCTCGGCCGTCCCGCCCGCCCCCCAGGTCGACGGGTTCGGTCGCTGCCGCTGCAGCTCGCCCCCGTGGCGGGCCAGGTAATCGGGCGGCGCGATCGCCTCCAGCGCCGGTTCGCCGGCCAGGCCGCGCAGGACCTCCTCGATGAAGAGGGGGCCTTCGTACCACCAGTGGCCGAACAGCTCGGCGTCGTACATGGCCACCACCAGCGGCGGGCGATCCATCGACGCGCCCAGATGGGCCAGCTGGTGCTTGCGGTTGAAAACGAAATTCTGGGCGTGCTCGCGGGCCCGGTGCGCCGCCGCGTCCGGATCGTAGAGATCTTTTTCGTGCAGCGGCACCGACCCCGTCACGCGGTGATACTTGAGGCCCACGCCGCGCCGGACGCCGTCGGCGTGCAGGTAGGGACGGATGTATTCGTACGCCGCGTCCCAACCGAGATCCCGATAGAACTCCCGATAGACGGGATCGCCCGGGTACCCGCTGTCGGCGCTCCAGACCTGGCGACCGGTCTCGTGATCGCGGGCGAAGACCGCCGGACCACCCGGCGTGCGCACCGGGGCATGGATGCCGCGCGCCGGG
>JAXDMH010000551.1:0-4898 GCA_034666225.1 Myxococcales bacterium | reverse complement strand
AGGCGCGCATCCTGGCCGAGGTGCAAAGCCCCTGGGTCAATTCCCCTATCCACGTCGGCGTCGACGGCCAGTTGTTGTACATGGTGATGCCGTTCGTTCACGGCATCACGCTGGAGGAGCGGCTGCGTGGGGGGCCGCTGGAGGTTCGCGACGTGCTTCGTCTGGGGACCTGCCTGCTGATGGGGCTGGCCGAGATTCATCGACGGGGCGTTCTGCATCGAGACATCAAGCCGTCCAACATCGTCCTCAACGAAGGCAACGTCATCAAACGGGCCACGCTGAGTGATTTCTGGATCGCGCGCAGCGATCGCATCGGTCACGCGCTTCGCGATCAACCGGTGGCCGCCGTTCGCCACCTCTCGCCGGAGCGGGCCGGCCTTCTGGAAGCCAACGTCGACGAGCGATCGGACCTTTATTCGGCGGGCGCGGTGCTGTTCGAGTGTCTGGCCGGTCACCCGGTGTTCACCGGCGCGACCATCTCCGAGCTGGTGCGGCAACACATGAGCGAGCCGCCGCCCGAGCTGCGCTCGCTGGGTCTGGCGGTCCCGCGGGCCCTGGACGGGATTCTGCAACGGCTGCTGCAGAAGGATCCGCGCGACCGTTATCATTCGGCCGACGGCGTCCTGGCTGATCTGACGGCGGTGCAGCAGGCCCTGGACGAGGGCGACGCCGAGCCCACCATCGTGATCGGTTCGCGCGACCAGCGGCTGACCATCACCGAGCCCGCCTTCACCGGCCGCGTCGGCGAGCTGCGCGCGCTGGAAGCGGAGGTCGAGCTGGCGCGCCGCGGGCAGGGGCGTCTGGTGCTGCTGGAGGCGGAGTCCGGCGGCGGGAAGACCCGCCTCCTCGACGAGCTGACGTTGCGCCTGGGGCGGCAGGCCTGGATTCTGCGCGGTCAGGGCGTGGTGAACCAGGCGGCCCGCCCGTTTCAGATGCTGGCCGGTTTCGCCGAGCAATTGCTGATCACCACCCGCGCTGATCCGGCGTACGCGCAAGCGATCCGCGAGGGAATGGGCGAAGAACGGGGGGCCGCCCTGGCCGCCTTGCCCGAGCTGGCCTCGATTCTGGAAAGGCCGTCGGCGCCCGACGACGAGCTCTTGCCGGAAGCGTTTGGCGAGGCGCGAACGGTCAGCGCGCTGTCTTCACTGCTGGATGCACTGGGAAGCGAGATCCGGCCCACGCTGATCGTCCTGGACGACGCCCAGTGGGCAGACGAGCTGACGATCAAGTTGCTGCAGTTCTGGCAGCAGCGGCGCCGGCCCGGGCGCGGTCGCGACCACGTCAGCATCATTGTTGCGTTCCGATCAGAAGAGGTGCCGTCCGGTCACGCCCTGCGCTCGCTGGAGACCGCCACGTCGTTGATGCTGGCGCCGCTGCTGCCCGACGACATCCGGCGCATGGCCGAATCGATGGCCGGGCCGCTGCCGGAAGACGCGTTAAAGGTGGCGGAGACCTTGTCGGGGGGAAGCCCCTTCATGGTGTCGGCGGTGCTGCGCGGGATGGTCGAATGTGGCGCCCTGGTGCCGGGCCTGCAGCGGTGGCGGGTCGAGCCGATGGCGCTGGACGACGTGCGGTCGTCGCGCCAGGCGGCTGTTTTTCTGGGGCGGCGGCTGGAGCGCTTGCCGTCGCCGGCGCTGGAGCTGCTGGGTGTGGGCGCCGTGCTGGGCAAGGAGTTCGACCTGGATTTCGCCGCGGCTCTGGCCGGGCAATCGGTGGCCGCCGCCAGCGCCGCGCTGGAGCAGGTGCGCCGCCGCCACATCGTCTGGATCCGGGGCGAGAGCGCGCGCTGCGTGTTCGTCCACGACAAGCTGCGCGAGGCGCTGCTGAACCGTCTGGGCGAGCCGGCGCGGCGCGCCTTGCACGGCAAGGCGGCGGTGGCCATCGAGGCGCGCGATCGCGAACGCTGTTTCGAGATCGCCTATCACTATGACGCCGCCGGCGAGCCGGAGCGGGCCCTGCCTTACGCCCTGTCCGCCGGGGACAACGCGCGGGCGCGGCACGCCCTGGCCGTCGCCGAGCAGCAGTACCGGATCGCCGCCCGTGGTTCGACCACCGCCGACGCACCCACGCGTCTGCGCGTCGCCGAAGGGCTGGGCGACATCTTGCTGTTGCGCGGGCAATACGATCCGGCCCTGGAAGAGCTGGGCGTGGCCCGCCAGCTGGCGGCCAGCGCGTTCGATCGGGCGCGGCTGGAAGGCAAGCTGGGCGATCTGGCCTTCAAGCGCGGTGACATCGAAAACGCCTGCCACTCGATCGAAAAGGCGCTGCGCCTCCTGGGGCGCCCGGTGCCGGGGCGCCCGCTGAGTTTTCTGCTGCGCTGCCTGCAGGAGGTGGTCAGTCAGGTGCTGCACACGCTGTTGCCGCGGTTCTTTCTGGCCCGGCGCCCGCTGGTCGGCGCCGAGGCGGAGCTGCTGGCCATCCGCCTTTACAGCCGCCTGGCGCATGCGTACTGGTTCGGCCGCGGCCGCGTCGCCTGCGCCTGGGCCCACCTGCGGGGGATGAACCTGGCCGAGCGTTTTGCCCCCACCGCCGAGCTGGCGCAGGCCTATTCCGAACACGCGCCGGTGGTCACCATGATCCCGGCCTTCAAGCGCGGCATCGCCTATGCCCGCAAGTCGCTGGAGATCCGGCGCGACCTGGGCGACGTCTGGGGCCAGGGGCAGTCGTTGCACTTTTACGGCGTCGTGCTGTACGGCGCCTCGCGCTTTGCGGAGTGCGTGGAGACCTGCACAGAGGCCATGCGTCTCCTGGAGCGGACCGGTGATCGCTGGGAATTGAACACCGCCGCCTGGCACGTGGCGTTCAGCCTTTATCGCCTGGGCGATCTGCGCGGCGCGCTGACCATGGCCCAGCGGATCTATCGCGACGGCGTGGCCATCGGTGACGCGCAAGCGACCGGCATCAGCCTGGGGGCCTGGTCGAAAGCCACGCGCGGCAACGTGCCAGAGGAGGCCATCACCCGCGAGCTGTCGCGCATGGGCGCCGACGTGCACACCGCCGCCGAATTGCTGCAGGCCGAAGCGCTGCGCCAGCTGCGGGCGGGACGGCCGGGCGACGCGGTGGCTTTGTTGGAACGCGCGGACAAGCTGATCGTCAGCAAGGGCTTTCGGCAAGAGTATGTGTCGCCGGTGTTGCCCTGGTTGGTGACCGCGCTGCGCACCGAGGCCGAGACGGTCCCCATCTGGGCGCCGCAGAAAAGACAACGTCTGCTGAAAAAGGAGGTGCGTGTGTCGCGGCGGGCGCTGTGGCTGGCCCGCAGCTATCAGAACAACCTGCCCCACGCCCTGCGCGAACGGGCGCTGCTGGCGTCGGCCGAGGGTCAGGCCGGGCGTGCCCTGGCGCTGCTGCAGGAAAGCCGCGACGTCGCCGAACGCCAGGGCGCGCTGTACGAGCTGGCGCAGACCCGTCTGGCCGTGGCGTTGATCGCAGCGGCCAACGGCGAGGCGGGCCTGGACGCCGAGGTGGGCGCCGCCCGACAGGCGGTGGAGGCCATCGAAGGGACCAACGAGTCGGCGGCCGGTGGCGCTGGCGACGTCACGTTGTCGCTGGCCCAGCGTTTTGATCAAATCGTCGACCAGGGCCGCAACATCGCCGCCGCCCTGTCCAAGGAAGCGGTCATCGTGGCCGCCCAGGAGGCGGGGCTGACCCTGCTGCGCGGCGACCAGTGTTTGATCATCGAGATCGAGCGCACCGAGGAGGGCGTGGCGGTGGCCCACGTCCCCGAGAAGGCGGGTGCCGTGAGCCGATCGATCATCAGCCGCGCCATCGACGAGGCCAAGCCGCTGCTGGTGACCGACGTCGACGGCTGGGGAAGTGCCGATGGCGTGGGACGTCCCGAGCCCCTGGATCAGAGCATCGGCGTCACCGGGGCGCGTTCGGTCCTGTGCGCGCCGATGTTTGTGCGCGGCTGGCCGGTGGCCTGCCTGTACGTCACCCACAGCCGCATCGGCGATCTGTTCGGGCGCGACGAGGAACGCCTGGCCCAGTACATCACCACGCTGGCCAGCGCCGCTTGGCAGAACGCCGAAGGATTCTCGCGCGTGGAAGACGCCGTGCGGGTGCGCGACGAATTTCTGGCCATCGCCTCGCACGAGCTGAAGACGCCGCTGACGGCGCTGCGCCTGCACCTGGAAAAAATTCAACGCTCGATGGGCCGATCGCGGCTGAACCCCGAGACCACCATCGAGACCATCACCGGGGGCGTGGAGAAAATTTCGCGGCAGGCCGATCGCCTGACCAAGCTGATCGACGAGCTGCTCGACGTTTCGCGCATCACCGCCGGCCACCTGACGCTGCAGACGGAAAACCTGGATCTGGCCAAGCTGCTGCGCGAGGTGGTGCAGCGGTTCGGCGATGAGGCCAAGCGCGCCAACTGCCAGGTCACGTTGCAGGCGCCGCCCACGCTGTGGGGGCGATGGGACGGCCTGCGCGTCGAGCAGGTGGTGACCAATCTGCTGACCAACGCCGTCAAGTACGGCCCCGGAAAACCGATCGAGGTGCGCGTCGCCACGCAGCCGGGCGTGGTGCAGATCGAGGTGGAGGACCAGGGGATTGGCCTCGACCCGCGCGACGCCGCGCGCATCTTCGATCGGTTTGAACGGGCGGTGCCTTCCTCGCACTATGGCGGACTGGGGCTGGGGCTTTACATCGCCCGGCAGATCGTCGAGGCGCACCACGGCGAGATCCATGTGGCCAGCGCGCCCGATAGTGGGGCCACGTTCACCGTGATCTTGCCGATGGAGGTGGCGGACGTGACGCTGGATCCGCTGCTGCTGCACAGCGCGCTGCACGCCGGCTGAGCCGACCGAATCGTCCGATCCGGCGTTGCACCCCTCCGCCCAGAGTTTTCGGCTAGTCTGTTTGTCGACGATGCTCCGCCGCTGGAGTTTGGTGATTGG
>JAXDMH010000550.1:0-3608 GCA_034666225.1 Myxococcales bacterium | reverse complement strand
GATTCTGTCTGTCTAGCTTCCTTGATTCGGGTCCTTGTGGTCGTCGCCGCCGTCTGAAGGAACCGCGACCTCATGATCCAGCGTTCGCCGAACAGCGAAGAGCAACTGGTCGGGGTCGTACGGCTTTCGCAGCAGCTCAAGGCCGGTCTGCCGCATCAGGTCGACCAGGTTGACGCCGGCGGTGTAGCCGCTGGACAGAAGAATGCCTGTGTCCGGATGGCTCTGGCGCAGGTGATCGATCACGGCGCTACAGGGAGTGCCCGGCATGACCACGTCGGTGACCAGCAGCGCGAAGGTTTCGCGGGTGATGATCTCCAGGACGGCGTCCCCGCTGTCCACGGCGGTGACGTGGTAACCGCCCTCCTGCAGGATGCGGACGGCCACGGCGCGCACCGCCGGATCGTCCTCGGCCAGCAGGATCCGTTCGCCGCTGGTCCCGCGTGGAACGGCCCCGCGCAGCTTGGTGCCGACGTTGACCGCCAGGCGCTCGGCGGCGGGCAGGTAGACCTTGAACGACGTGCCCACTCCCGGCTCGCTGTAACAGTGAAGCATGCCGCCGTGCTGGCGCACGATTCCGTACGACATCGACAGGCCCAGGCCCGTGCCGGCGTGCAGCTCCTTGGTGGTGAAGAAGGGATCGAAGATGCGCTCCAGCAGATCGCGCGGCATGCCCACGCCGGTGTCGGTCACCGTGGTCAGGACATAGCGGCCCGGTTTGGCCCAGGGGTGGGTCTGGGCGTACTTGCCGTTCACCAGCACCTGCTCCGTCTCCAGCGTGAGGCGTCCGCCGCCCGGCATGGCATCGCGGGCGTTGATGCAAAGATTCATGAACACCTGATCCAGCTGGGCAGGATCGCCCTCGGTCAGCGGCAGGCGTGTTCCCGGGATCAGATCGATCTGGATGGTCGCAGGCAGCATCCGTCGCACCAGGCTGAGAAGCTCCGTGAGGCGTCCGTTGACGTCCAGCGGCTTCAGCTTCAGAGCCTGCTGCCGGCTCATGGCCAGCAGCTTGCGGGTCAGATCGCGCCCCCGCACCGCCGCTTCGATGATGGCGCGGATGTCGGTCAGCTGGTCTTCGTCGCGCGTGGCCTGCTCGGCCATGGTGGCGCTGGACAGGATCACCGTCAGCAGGTTGTTAAAGTCGTGGGCGATGCCGCCGGCCATCATCCCCAGGCTCTCCAGCTTCTGCAGTTGCAGCAGGCGTCGTTCCAGATCCGATCGTTCTCGCTCGGCGTGCTGTCGCTCTTCCAGGTGGCGCAAGCGAGCGGCGGCGATGGCGATCTGGCTGGCCATTCCCACCAGGTAATCAAGCTGCTGGCGCTCCGGCACCAGGCAGCCTTCGTCGCCAAAGGTCCCGACGCCGAACAGCCCGACCGATCGGTCCAGCACGCGCAGCGGAATGTTGATCATGGTGCGGTTCTGCAGCTTTTCCACGATCTCTTTGTTGGTGCGCGGGTCCAGGCGCGCGTCGGGGATCACCAGCGGCCCATCGCTTTGCAAGACGTCCTGCAAAAAACGATCGCCGCTGATCTTCAGAACGGGCGCCACCTTCCAGGCGATGTCGCGCTGGTCGCCGGAGAAGTCGATCAAACGAAGCTCGTCGTGGCTTTCCTCGTCGCGGACCATGAACCAGATGTGTCGATAGCCAATTGCCGATTCGACCTCGTCTCGCGCCAGCGACAACAGCTCGGCGAAGAGGGAGACCGGCAGAAGCTTCTTGGCGAAGGCCAAAAGACGATCGGTCGACAGGTCGGCCATCGAGGAAGCCGGACGATACACGCGGGTGGCCCCTGGGGCCAGGGGCTTCGCGTGACGCCGAAATGAAAAAACGATTTACAGATTGGGCGAATGGAAGAGACGCTCTGCCAGCCCTGACGAACGATGAATCTGACGGGCGACACCTTGGCCGAGAATTCTCGGCGCCCCGACGATGACGGCTGACCGACGAGCCCGCGTCAGTGCGGTGTACAACAATTCGCGCGACAGAAGCGGCAGGTCCTCGTCGGGAAGGATCAACGCCAGGGCGTCGACCTCGGAGCCCTGGGCGCGGTGGACGGTCAGCGCGTAAGCCAGCGCCAGATCGGGGGCCAGATGCGACAGCGGAAAGGCGACGAAGCTGTCGCCCCGGGCAAAGACCGCGGCCAGTGTGGCGGCGGAAGAATCGTCGGCCGTCTCGGCGGCGGCGATCGGCGCGCCGTCGCCGAACACGACCTGGGCGCAGATCCCCAGATCACCGTTGAACAGGCCGCGCTGGTAATCGTTGCGCAGCATGATGAGCGGTTCACCGACGGCGAAACCGCCGGTGGACTGGTGGTGATGGGCGACGGCGCGCCGGTGCAGGGTGGCGTTGACGGCGTCGGCGCCGGTGGGACGGGCGGCGCCCCGAGTGACGCATAAAATGCGTTGATCGTGCTGGTGGGCGTACAGCGCGGCCAGATCGGGCGCGTCGCCGGCGGCCGGCCCGGAGGCATCAAAGTGATACACCCGACGCGAAAGGCGCGCCTGGTCGCCGGAGCGGCTGCTGGCGTGTGCCATCCAGCGAGCAAAAAAATCCTCCAGCGTGCCGCCCACCAGCTGTTCGATCCCTTCAAAGGTCAGCTCGGCGGCGCGCCGTCTCTGCGGCACGGCCAGGTCGGCGGCCCGATCGGTGCGGATCGCTTCAGCGGCGGCCAGGATGGACCGGCCGGCGCCGGTGGCCGGATCCATGCGATAGCTGCGGGTCAGCGTGACGGCCCAGGGGGCCGTCGCCAGGTCGCGAAAGACGGCGCCCGCGTCGACGGAGGGCAACTGGTGGGCGTCGCCCAGCAAGACCAGGCGGGCGTCGTCGCGGATCGCGCCGGCCAGGCGTTCCATCATGCCAAGATCAACCATCGAGCTCTCGTCGACGATCACCAGTCGGTGGGGCAGGCGATGGTTGCGGTGGTGGCGGAATTCGCCCGAGGCCCCGGAGGCGCCCGCTGCCGGCGATGCGGCAGTCGACGCCCGATAGCCAAGCAGGCGATGCAGCGTCTCGGCCGACGGCGCGCCGGCGCCGACAGGGTGCGCCGCCAAGGTTTCATTGATGCGATGGGCGGCTTTTCCGGTGGGCGCGGCCAGGGCCACGTCGGCGGCGTCGATCCCCAGCGCCGCTGCCGCTCGCAACAGCGCGACGATCACCGACGTCTTGCCGGTTCCCGGTCCACCGGTGATCACCGCCAGCGGTCGCGCCAGCGCGGCCGTCACGGCGGCGCGCTGCTCGTCGGACAAGGAGGTGCCGTGGATGTCCGCAGCGGCGGCCAGCGCCCGCTCCAGGTCGGCGGGTGACAACGCTGGCGGCGGCCCTTCCAGGCGGCGGCGCAACGCTTGCGCCAGACGTTCCTCGACGGCGAACACCCGCTGGTGATACAGAAACCCGCCGTCGACGATGAACGGCCTGTATTCGCCGGGCGGGCCCACCAGCGCCGCCAGAGCCGGCGTGGATTGCAGGCGCCCCGCCAACGTCAGCACGGGCCCGCGTTCGTCCTGGGGAATTCCCATCGAGGTCAGCAGCGCCGGCAACAAACCCTCGTCGCTGGCGGGGTTGTTGGTGGGCGCCCGCTGCGGCAGGGGAAGGCGGGTGTCGCCCCGTC
>JAXDMH010000549.1:0-7301 GCA_034666225.1 Myxococcales bacterium | reverse complement strand
CGTCGCCGACCAAACCACCGTCGCATGCGCGGTGGTCGGCCAGGTGGCGAACCAAGAGGCGACAGAGAGGTGGGACAGGGCCACGGAACGACACGTAGCAGCGAGGTTCCTCATCGCGTTCAGCGATATTAACGTCAATCGTCGGTGCTTCCCAGTCCATCGAGACGAACGGCCGGCTGCGACGAACCGTGTCAGAAGGGTTGCTGCGGCGCTCGGCTCGCTATTGAATCTTATTTAATTACAGCCGACCGGGCGCGCGATTACACTTGGCCCGGCATGCCGGGCCTGGATTCGCACGTCGACGACGCGTCCCCAAGCTTCGCGGACAATCGCGACGCCAACCTGCGCCTGGTGCAAGAGCTGCGCAGCTTTGAGGCGCGGGTCCGGGCCAACTCTGCCCGGATGGCCGACAAGTTCCACCAGCGCGGGCAACTGTTGCCGCGCGAGCGTCTGGCGGTGCTGCTGGATCGCGGGGCGGACTTTGTCGAGCTGTCCACCCTGGCGGGCTGGAGGATGCACGACGACGACGGCGAGGAGAACGCCGCCGGCGGTGGGATGATGACCGGCATCGGCTTCGTGTCGGGCGTCCGTTGCGTGGTGACGGTCAGTGACAGCGCCATCAAGGGAGGGGCCATCGCGCCCATGGGCCTCCGAAAAAGCCTGCGCGCCCAGGAGATCGCGCTGCAGAACAAGCTGCCGATGATCAACCTGGTCGAAAGCGCCGGGGCCAACCTGAACTATCAGGCCGAGATCTTCGTGGACGGCGGGCGTGTGTTCCACAACATGGCGCGCCTGTCGGCGGCCGGGATCCCGCAGCTGACGGTGGTCCACGGTTCGTCGACGGCGGGCGGGGCCTATCTGCCGGGATTGTCCGACCATGTGATCGTCGTGCGCGGCCAGGCAAAGATCTTTCTGGCCGGTCCCCCTCTGGTGCGCGCCGCCACCGGCGAGGTGGCCACCGACGAAGCGCTGGGCGGCGCCGAGCTGCACGCCACGGTGACCGGAAGCGCCGAGTACCTCGCCGACGATGATGCCCACGCCCTGGCGCTGGCGCGCGAGGTGATGCGCTCGCTGGCCTGGGCCGACAGCCTGGCGCCGGCCGACGCGTCAGTCCGGCCGCCCCGCTATTCGCCCGACGAGCTCCTGGGGGTGGTCCCTTCCGACTACCGGCAGCCGTACGATGTGCGCGAGGTGATCGCCCGTCTGGTCGACGATTCGCAGTTTCTGGAGCACGGCGCCACCTATGGCGCCCAGACCGTCTGCGGACGGGCGCGGGTGGCGGGATTTGCCTGCGGCATCATCGGCAACAACGGACCGCTTTATCCCGACGGGGCCACCAAGGCGGCGCATTTCATCCAGCAGTGCTGTCAATCGGGCACGCCGCTTGTGTTCTTGCAGAACACCACCGGTTTCATGGTGGGTACCGAGGTCGAGCGGGCGGGGATCATCAAGCACGGCTCGCGTTTGATCCAGGCGGTGTCCAACGCCACGGTGCCGCGAATCACCGTGATGATCGGCGCGTCGTTCGGGGCCGGCAACTATGGAATGAGCGGTCGGTCGTACGATCCGCATTTTTGTTTCTCGTGGCCGCAAAGTCGCATCGCCGTGATGGGCGGCGAACAGGCGGGGCGGGTCCTGGCCATGCTTGCCGAGGAGAAGGCCAGACGCGCCGGCAAACCGGCCGATCCGGCGGCGGTGGAACAGCTGACCGCGCAGGTGAAAGAGAAGATCGACGGTGAGTCGCGGGCGATCTATGCGACGGCCCGCCTCTGGGACGACGGCATCATTGATCCGCGCGACACGCGCAACATCCTGGCGTTCGCGCTCGGCACCTGCGCCGAGAGCGCCCGCCGCACGTTGCGGCCCAGCAGCTTCGGGGTGGCGCGCGCTTGATCGCGCGCGGTTGAAAGACTCCTGGGAGGACGCGGATGTTGTTCACGTCAGAGCACGAACAGCTGAGGGGCACCATCCGCCGGGTGGTGGACCAGGACATCAATCCCAACGTCGACGCGTGGGAGGAGGCCGAGACGTTTCCCGCGCATCAGCTGTTTGCCAAGCTGGGGGCCGCCGGCCTGCTGGGCATCACCAAGGATCCCGCCTATGGAGGGATGGGCCTCGACTGGAGTTACGGCCTGGTCCTGGCCGAGGAGCTGGGGAGGGTGACCTGCGCCGGCATCCCGATGGCCATCGGGGTGCAGACGGACATGTGCACGCCGGCGCTGAATCGGTTCGCGTCGGACGCCCTGAAGAAGGAGTTTCTGGCGCCGTCCATCGCCGGCCAGCTGGTGGGCGCCATCGGCGTCAGCGAACCTGGCGCCGGGTCGGACGTGGCTGGAATCAAGACCCGCGCCCGCAAGGACGGCGACGACTATGTCATCTCGGGCACCAAGATGTGGATCACCAACGGCATGCAGGCGGACTGGATGTGCTGCCTGGTCAACACCAGCGACGGCCCGCCGCACCTCAACAAGTCGTTGGTGGTGGTCCCGTTCTCCGCGCCGGGGGTGCAGCGGGCGCGCAAGATCAAGAAGATCGGGATGTGGTCCAGTGACACCGCGCAGATCTTCCTGGACGAGGTGAGGATTCCGCAGCGCTATCGCATCGGCGACGAAGGCGCCGGCTTCACCTACCAGATGCTGCAGTTCCAGGAGGAACGGCTGTGGGTGGCGGCCAACGCCACCATCTGTCTGGAACGCTGTATCGCCAGCACCATCGACTACACGCGCGAGCGCAAGATCTTTGGCGGCTCCGTGCTGGATCAACAGGTGGTCCATTTCCGCCTGGCCGAGCTGGCCACCGAAGTGGAGGCGCTGCGCGCGCTGACCCACCGCGCGGTGGAGCTGCACGTGCGCGGCGAAAACGTCACCCGCCTGGCGGCGATGGCCAAGCTGAAGGCGGGACGCCTGGGTCGCGAAGTTTCCGACGCCTGCCTGCAATTTTGGGGCGGCATGGGTTTCTCCTGGGAGTCTTCCATCTCGCGCATGTACCGCGACCTGCGCCTGATCTCGATCGGCGGCGGCGCCGACGAGGTCATGCTGGGCATCATCTGCAAGCTGGACGGCACGCTGCCCAGACGGGCCGGATGATGATGATGACCGGCCTTACCGCGCTTGACGTCCAGCAGAACAAGTCGGTGCTGCAGGTGTGGCTGAACCGGCCGGCAGCGCGCAATTCCTTGAGCGCCACGTTGGTCAGCGAGCTGGATGGACTGTTCACCGGGCTGGCCAGTCGTCCCGACGTTCGCACCGTGGTCCTGCGCGGTCGCGGCGGACACTTTTGCGCCGGCGCCGACCTCAAAGAGATGGCCGAGGCCCGCGCCGCCGGCGCTGATGGCGTCGGGTCGGATCCCTTCGCGGTCTTGAACCGCGCGCTGGGGACGCTGCTGCAGCGAGTGGAGGCCGCGCCGCAAGTGGTGGTCGCGGTGTGTGAAGGGGCGGTGCTGGGCGGCGGCCTGGGATTGGCGTGCACGGCGGACATCACCCTGGTCGAGGCAGACGCCCAGCTGGGCCTGCCCGAACTGACGCTGGGGCTGCCACCCGCGCAGATCGCCCTGTTCTTGGTGGCGCGCCTGGGCCTGTCGCAGGCGCGACGGTTGGCGTTGACGGGCGCGCGATTTGACGGCCGGCAGGCGGCGGCGTTGGGGATCGCTCATGCCGCTTATGCAGGAACGGCGGCGCTGGAACAGGGGCTCGCTGAAACGCTGGCGGCGATCGCGCGCTGCGCACCGGGCGCCATCGCCACCACCAAACAGTTGTTGCGCACGATCGGCACCGTTCCCACGTCGGCGCTGCTGGACCAGGCCGCCGCGCTGTTCGCCGCCGCCGCTCGCGGTGACGAAGCCGCCGAAGGGGCAGTCGCCTTTGCCGAGAAGCGCAAGCCGCGCTGGAACGACTGGAACGACCCGGAGCAGCCGTGAGGCCAGCCGGCGGCTCCACCGGCGCGTTCTCTTCCGTCCTGGTGGCCAACCGCGGTGAGATCGCCTGCCGGATCATTCGCAGCGCGCGCGCGCTGGGCTATCGCACGGTCGCCGTCTACAGCGACGCCGATGCGGAGGCCCTTCATGTGCAGATGGCCGACGTGGCGACTCGCCTGGGCGAGGCTTCGGTGCAGTCTTCGTACCTGGCCATCGATCGGATCATCGCCGCTGCCCAGCGAACCGGTGCCGACGCCGTCCATCCCGGCTATGGCTTGCTGTCCGAAAACGCCGCGTTCGCGCGCGCCTGCGCGCAAGCCGGTCTGGTGTTCATCGGTCCACCGGCCGAGGCCATCCACCTGATGGGGAACAAGGCGCTGGCCAAGCGGCTGATGGCCAAGGCCCAGGTTCCGATCATTCCCGGATGGAACGGCGACGAGGAACAGGGCGAACAACCGCTGCCGGATCTGCCCACCCTGGCGCGCGCCGCCGAGCGGGTTGGCTATCCACTGCTCATCAAGGCCGCCGCCGGTGGCGGAGGCCGGGGCATGCGCCTGGTGTCGTCCCAGGCCGAGCTGGAAGCCGGCGTGCAAGCGGCGCGCGCCGAAGCCATCAGCGCGTTCGGCAACGGTCAGCTGCTGCTCGAGCGCGCGCTGGTCGGCGCGCGACACGTGGAGATCCAGATCCTGGCCGACGCCCACGGCAACGTTGTCCACCTGGGCGAACGCGACTGTTCGGTTCAACGTCGCCACCAGAAGATCATCGAGGAGGCGCCGTCGCCAGCCGTCGACGCCAGCCTGCGGGCGCGCATGGGCGCCGCCGCCGTGACCGCCGCCGCCACCGTCGGTTACATCGGGGCGGGCACCGTCGAATTTCTGCTGGATGCCTCGGGCGACTTTTACTTTTTGGAGATGAACACCCGCATTCAGGTTGAACATCCCGTCACCGAGATGATCACCGGCCTTGATCTCGTGGCCCTGCAGCTGCGGGTCGCCGCCGGCGAGCCCCTGCCATTTTCTCAGGACCAGGTCAGCCTGCGCGGCCACGCCATCGAGGCGCGCCTTTACGCCGAAGATCCCTACGCTGGTTTTGTTCCGCAGACCGGGCGCCTCTTGCGCTTTGTGCCCGGTGTCTCAGGCTCCGAGGCGGGGAGGGTAACCGACGGCAAGCGCGTTGATCATGGGCTGCGCAGCGGGCAAGAGATCACCGGATGGTATGACCCGCTGCTGGCCAAGCTGATCGCGTGGGGCGAAACGCGCGACGTCGCTCGCCGGAAGTTGTTGGGACTGCTGGCCGACACCCTGATTCTGGGCGTCACCACCAACAAGACCTTTCTCACCGAGGTGCTGGCCCATCCGGCGTTTGCGGCGGGCCAAGCCACCACGTCCTTCATCGCTGACCACCTCTGTCAGCCCGGGGCGTCGGCGCCCACGCGCCCGGCGGCGCCCGCGTGGATCACCGCCATCGCCGCCGTGCTGCTGTCGTTGCCCGCCGAACGCGACGTCGCGGCGCCAATTTTCTTCTCCAGCGGCCAGGCCGGCTGGCCGTTGCGACTGGAGGACACCCTCGGTGCTGCCCGCCCTCTCTGGGTGCAGGTGGTGGGCGCCGGTTGCTACCAGGTGTCCGTCGACGCGGGCGAAAGCGTCCAGCTCACGTTCTTCCCCGGTGATGGCGTCGGGGACGTTCGCCTTGTCACCGGCGACGTTCAGCGCAGCGTTCATTGCAGCCGCGCGAACGGCAGGCTGTTTCTTGATGCCGACGGATCCGTCTACGCCTACCGCGAGGCAACCGAACGCGCCGCCGGCAAGGCGAAGGCCTCTCTTGATGACGTCGGGCGGGTGCTGGCGCCGATGAACGGGCGCCTCGTCTCGGTGGACGTGGCCCCCGGCGATCCCGTGGCGCGCGGGCAGGTGGTGGCGGTGGTCGAAGCCATGAAGATGTTGTGTCCCATCACCGCGCCGCTTGGCGGCCGGGTGTCCGAGGTGCTGGTGCGGGCTCAGGCCCAGGTTTTGGCGCGGCAGCTCTTGCTGCAGATCACCCCCGGCGCAACGCCGGCTTGAAGGAGACAGGGTTTTCATGGCTTCCCAAAAGGCGATCATCACCTGCGCGCTGACCGGCGTGCTGACCAACCCCAAGCAGCACAACGTGCCGGTGACACCCGCCGAGATGGCGGCCTCGGCGCGCCAGGCCTTCGACGCCGGCGCCAGCATCATGCACATCCATTTTCGCCGTCAGGAAGAAGAGCGTGGCCACCTGCCGTCGTGGGATCCCACCGTCGCCGCCGAGATCTGCGCCGCGGTGCGGGCGGCCTGCCCGGGGGTCATCATCAACATGAGCACCGGCGTCCTGGGCCCTGACATCAGCGGACCGGCTGGGTGTCTCCGCGCCGTGCGACCGGAGATCGCCGCCTGCAACGCCGGGACGCTGAACTACCTCAAGACGAAGGGCGACGGCACATGGGCCTGGACGCCCATCGTGTTCGACAACCCGGTCGAGAAGGTTCAGGCCTTCCTCGACGTGATGAAGGAGACCGGCGCCCTGCCGGAGTTCGAATGTTTCGACCTGGGCATCGTTCGCTCGGTGGCGCTGTACCTCGAGACCGGGATGACGGTCCATCCCGACTACAACCTGGTCATGGGCGTTGCCTCGGGAATGCCCGCCGACCCGGAGCTGCTCCCTTACTTGCTTCAGCACATCAAACCGGGAAGTCCGTGGCAGGTGACCGCCATCGGACGTCGGGAGGTCTGGCCTCTGCACCGCAAGGCCGCCGAGCTGGGAGGCAACCTGCGCACCGGACTGGAAGACACCTTTTACTTGCCCGACGGCGCCCGCGCCTCCTCGAACGGCGCCCTGATCGAAACCTTGGTGCGCATCGCCCGCGAAGTCGGTCGCGACATTGCCAGCCCGGCGGAGGCTCGTCAGATGATGGGCCTGACCGTGTGAGCGATCGCCAGCGCGGCGGCGGTGCTGGCCAGCACGCGCGCATTCGGGCGATAATCAGCCTGTGAAGATCCATTCGAACGAGTGGACCGGACTGCGTTCGTGGTGCTGGCTGGCGGTTGTCGCGACCTGGACCGCGTGCCGCGCGCCCGAGCATTTTCAGGGTGACGGGCCGCCGGGACAGACCGGGTCCGGCGGCGTCATCGGTGCTGACGGCGGTGATGGCAGCATGGGCGGCGATGCGGGCGGTGAGGACGACAGCGGCACGGGCGGATCCATCGGCAGCGGTGGCTCGATCGCCGACGCGCCGGCCGACCTGCCCTCGGACCCGGTTGTCGAGGCACCAGCCGATGTCGCCGCTGATCAGTCCGGCGACGTGCCCCGCGATCTCGTCGCCGACGCCCCCCCGTGCGTCGCCGCGGCGGGGTGTTCTTGCGAGGTTTACGGG
>JAXDMH010000548.1:0-6706 GCA_034666225.1 Myxococcales bacterium | reverse complement strand
CTGTCCCCTCGCAAAGAAGACAGCGCTTGCATCACCGGCCGCCCGCAAACCCTGGATGCCATCGGAGCGACCCTGACCGGACAGATCGCCTTCCGCGATCTCGCAGAGGGCCCGGTCGCGCTGCGATTGCAGGCTATCGAGATGAAGGCTGCCGGAGCGACAAGCTGGGGATGTGCGGACTGGTCGAGACGACCTTGACGCCGGACCTGTCAGAGATCGTGGTGCCCATTTCTTGCGACGACGTTGGTCCGGCCGCATTCAACCACTGCACGACTCGCTGAAGCTCACCGTCGGGGCAGTCAGGGAATGAAACCGTCGCGGGAGGTGTGGCCCGCTCCCCCGGCGCAGCGACCGATGTGCTATGGGCTGGGAATGCTGTCGGGCCGTCGTCGCGCTTTTTTCTCCGTCCTGGCTGCGGCTTCCATCTTCGCGTCGTCGATCGCTGCGTCGGCCGCCGATCCTCAGGCCGTCGCACAGACCGTGGGAGTCGATCTCGATCGTCTGGAAAAAGAGCTCGACCTGTTTGCGGCCGAAGCGCGTCGAACCAGGGTGGCCACGGCTGTCACCGGCCTCAGCATCGGCTCGGCCGTCGTTCCCGCCGGCATCATCTTGCTGGGGCGGACGGACGGCGTGTCCCAGGCGCTGGTCATCGGAATGCTGGTGGGCGGCTCTGCGCAATTGCTGGCGGTGCCGCTCAGTCTTATCCCGACACGCATGGATGACGTTCGCAAGAAACTCCGAGAGCGCATCGCGCAGGGCTCACCCACCCGCGACACCGTCCACTCCGTCGAGATCGAATGGCGCGAGGCCGCGGTCTCCGCGCGGACCAAACGATTTCGCGTGGGCGGGACGCTCCTCAGCTTTGGGCTGGTGAGTCTGGCGACCGGCC
The DNA here is from genome assembly GCA_034666225.1 of Myxococcales bacterium. Taxonomy (GTDB): domain Bacteria; phylum Myxococcota_A; class Polyangia; order Fen-1088; family Fen-1088; genus DATKEU01. The sequence goes on along the minus strand of JAXDMH010000548.1, from coordinate 5,817 downwards.
TGACGCTCCTGATCGCGTCGGAGGGCGTGTTCGGAATGAGCCGCAAGGCGCAGTACACCTGGGGTGGCGTGGCGATGGGAACGGGCATGTCGACGACCACGATCGGCACGCGCTTTCTGCTTGAATGGAGCCCCGAAGAATCCGCCTGGGAAGCCTATGGAGCGATGAAGTACTACCGGGTCGCCACAACGGCCCGCCCGAGATCGCCGTCGGTTGCTGTGGTTCCGATGCCCGGCGGCGCGGTGGCGTCCGCGACGTTGGTTTTCTAGCGCAGCCTGCCGTTCAGTCGACGACCGCCTGTTGCATCGGGGACAACAGCCCGTTGCGAGCCGTGCAACCGGTGGTCCAACCAGACAAAAATAATAACCAACTAATTCAATATTTTACGTCATTTAATCTTAAATTATTAGTATGGTACATTACATGCTTATCGCTAGTGCATGTTCTCCTCTCGTCCGAGCTGGTGTCTGGTCGGTTTGGCAATGGCGGGCCTTGGTTGCGCGGCAACTGACGTGACCAACAATGGCAGCACTGAAGCTGAAGGTGCCGCCACCGCGACTCCCAATGGCCTCCCCGACATCAACGGGCTGAGCAGTTACAACGGGCTCAACTCGCACAACGGATTGAACGTCTACAACGGTCTGAATTCGTACAACGGCCTCAACTCATATAACGGATTGATGAGCTCCAGCGACGGCCGCATGACCGTCTCGTACCTGGTTCGCTGCGCGCTGGCGGAGGGGCACCAGATCACGAAGCAAGATCAGTCGGGCAACTGGTACACGTATCAGGGCGCGATCGGTGTGGCCCCGGGCTGGGAGGGCGGCGCCTGCGACCAGAACTGCCAGGAGGCAATCTCGGCTTGCATGATGGCGCACGTGAACACCACCGGCGTTCACATTCCGCTCTGGCTCGACTCTCCCGTCACGGCCGTCGGTTGGGGACAGTCGGCCTGGTATCCCAATCGCGAGGGGACGTTCTTCGGAAACATCTTCAACCCCAACAGCGCGGGCACCATCGACGCCTTTTATTGCAATGGACCGGCCTTCGACAAGGATACCGTTCCCGGTCGCATCGGCGGCAAACAGAGTGGAACTCCGTACCGGAACCCATATGTCTCCGGCTCGAATCCAAGCGGGGACTGCCGCGTTTGCAATGCCACCACCGGCGATGGACCCAATTCCTGCGCGGCGAATGGCAAGACCTTTGGATCGCCGATCACCGTCTGGCGCGGACAGACCTTCCAGGCCGAGAACGCCAGCTTCTCCGCTGGTCTCGCCAAGATGTACTGCCCTGATACCTGTTCGGGTGACTATCGCGTCGGAAATTTCAGCCCCACCCAGGGCCTGACCATCAGGGGCGTCAGTGTCTCGACGGCGGGCACGCACGACCTGGTCATCTATTACGCGAACGGGGACTGCAGCGGGTACAAGTATCGCAACCTCAACATCTCCGTTAACGGCGGACCCGCGCAGCATCGCGCCTTTCCTGCGGTGACCGGCTGCGACTGGAACCTCGTTTCCGGCATCACTGTCAGCCTGGGCGGTTTCGTCGCTGGCAATGCGAACACGGTGGCCCTCTTTGCTGACAGCACCAACGCCGCGCCCGACATTGACTGGATCGAGGTCATGACCGGCACTTCCATTGCCAAGATCGATCCCACGCTGGCCGGCTACTGGAAATTTGACGAGGGCCAGGGCGCGACCTTGGTGGACAGCTCTGGCACCGGCAACGATGCCACCATCACGAACCCCCGATCGGTGGGCTGGACCACCAGCAGCGCCAGCCTGCCGTCACTGCAATTTACCAACAAGGCCGCCCTGGCCCTGGGCTCCGGTGGTTACGCGACTGCGGGAACCAGTTCGCTGCCAGCGAACAACGCCAGCCAGACAATGTCGGCGTGGATCAACCTGAATTCGACCAGCGGCACCGACCAGTACATTGTCTCCCTGTGGAACCCGGCGACGACGCAAGCCCTTTCACTGGGGATTCATAGCGGCCAGCTCACGGTGTGGAAGTGGGGGCCCGGCGTGCTGGTGTCGATGGCACCGCCGGCCCTCAACTCGTGGCATCACGTCGCCTACACCTTCGATGGAAGGACTCACAAGCTGTACATTGACGGGAAGACGCCAGCGACGGGAACCGCGGCGCCGAACGCCTCTCCGGTGACCGTCGCCGAGATCGGCGCATGGTCTGGCGCAGGTTCTTTCCACGGCCAGATCGACGAGCTGCGCGTCTACAACGTGGCGCTGTCCGCCACGCAGATTGCCCAACTGGCCGCCGGCGCACCGTAGCCTCGCGTGCTAGTAACGGAGGATGAAAACCGGTGACCTCCAGGTGCTCGCGCTGGGCATCGCCCTACTGACTGTCGTCGCACCCCTGGCGTGCCGAACCCAGGCGAGCGGCCAGCCGCCAGAGACGCCGGCCAGTGCGACGACGACGGCGGATGGAGGTCCGCCCCTTCCGCCCCCTTCCTCACGTCACGGCGTCATCGTTCCCAATGATGTTGGGATGGGCGCGGGGCCATCCGGTCCCGCCACCAACACCGGCTCCACCAGCGGCGGCTCGTCGAATCCCATCGTGAACCCTCCCGCCGGCGGCCACTGACACCACGACGTTTCTTCCCCTGAGAAGTCGAGAACGGCGCACAATCGCGGCGCCGAACCTTCACCTCAGGCCGAAGGAGCTCCCTTGCCAGCATCTTTTTCGTTTCGTAGCTCAGCAGCGGTTTGTCTCCTTCTTTGCAGCGGAGCGGGTCGGCTGGCGGCAGCGCCGCGGAAGGACGCTGTGGACCTCCCGTCTTCCGTCCCGTCTTCCGTCCCGTCTTCCGTCCGATCTTCGGCCCTCAAGGCCCGGCTGGCGACCAGCTATGGAAAACTTCCGCTCAGCTTTGAACCCAATCGCGGGCAAGTCGATTCGCGGGTCGGTTTTCTGTCGCGCGGGATCGGATACGATCTCTTCCTGACCAGCGGCCGGGCCGTCCTGGATCTACAGAGTGTCGCCCTGGGAATGAAGCTGGTGAACGCCTCCCAGGAACAATCGCCCGTCGGCGAGCGGGCCCTGCCCGGCCGGGTCAATTACTTTCGGGGGAACAGCCCGCACACCTGGCGCACCAACATCGAAACCTTCGGAGCGGTTCGTTATCCTGCGGTTTACCGGGGGATCGATCTCCTTTACTACGGCAACAGAGGTTCGCTGGAGTACGACTTCATCGTGGCGGCGGGCGCCGATCCCTCCCCGATTCGGCTGCGGTTCCAGGGAGGCGGCAGACCGTACCTGGATCGTCGCGGTGACCTGCTGATCGAAGTGGGCGGCAAGCCTGTTCGGTTTGAAAAACCCATCGTCTATCAAGACGGTCCGGCCAGCCGCGAAGCGGTCGAGGGACGTTTTGTGATCGCCAGCAACGGCGACGTCGGATTCAAGCTGGGACGTTACGACCACACCCGCGCCGTGGTGATCGATCCGGTCCTCGTTTACGCCAGCTATCTCGGCGGGACCTCGCAGGAAACGACGATCTATGGGATGGCCGTGAACGCCAGCGGGCAGATGTTCGTGACCGGGCAGACGAACGCTCTCGACTTTCCGACCACCACCGGCGCGCTGCAACCGAAGTGTCCGCAGCCGGCGAACGGGTCCACGAAATGCGGCCCCTCGTCGCAGTCAGCCGCCTTCGTCTCGAAGATCAGCGCCGATGGGGGCTCGACCGTGTACTCGACGTACCTGGGAGGAGACGGCGCCACCAACGGCGGCGAAGGGACCGACGTCGGAATCGCCATTGCCGTGGACGCCCAGGACAATGCCTACGTCACGGGATACACCATCTCCAACAATTTTCCGGTCACGGCCGACGCTCTGCAGCCGCTGTGCAGCCCGGCCGCGGCCAGCTTCAATTTCAACACCGGCGTGTACGAAGGAAAAAGAGCGAGCTGTGTCAACGCCGGCCAGCAAGCCGTCTACGGCGATCCGGACGTCTTCATCGTGAAGCTCAATCCCACCGGCTCGGCGATCCTTTATGGGACCTTCCTGGGCGGCACGGCCAATGACAACCCCAGCGCCATCGCTCTGGACGCGGCCGGAAACATTTACGTTGGCGGCTCGACCTCCTCGGCGCCCAGCGGGCCCTTCACGGTGTCGGGGGCGTATCCCTTCCCGGTGACGGGGTCGGCGTTCCAGGCGGCGGGCCTGCCCGGTGTCTTCGTGGCGTTCCTGGCCGTGCTCAGCGCTGATGGACACTCGCTGCTGTACTCGTCGGTCATCGGCGGGGGCAATCTGGGTGCCTGCGGAAACGGAACCTGTTCCAACACCGCCACCGCGCTGGCGGTGGCGCCGGCCACGGGGATCGCCTATCTGGCGGGCTTCAGCAGCTCGGCCACCTTCCCCACCACCGCCGGCGCCTTCCAGGCCAGCTGCCCGACCGACGCCAACGGTATCTGCGTTGATAACGCCTTCATCGCGGCGTTCGATCCCACCAAGACGGGCGCGGCGTCGCTGGTCTATTCCACGCGGCTGGGCGGCACGATGCCGGGACGGCCCGTGACCCTGGTGAACGGCATTGCCGTCGACGCGACCGGCAGCGCGTACGTGACCGGGACGACCGCCGCCAACGATTTCCCCACCACAGCCGGGGTTCTGCAGCCCGCCTGCTCCCACGTCAATGCAAACGCCTGCAACGATGCCTTCGTCGCCAAGATCAACACGACCGGCAGCGCGCTCAGCTGGTCGACTCTCTACGGGTCAAAGAGCGGCTGCTGCGCCGCCGCCGGAACAGCCATCACCCTGGACGCCAACCAGAACGTCTTCGTCGCCGGAACCAACGGCGGCGCGTACGATCTCGTCCAGAAGGATCCGTTTCAGGCGACCGAAAAAGGCAACCAGGACGTATTTCTTCTGGAGCTGAACCCCACCGGCTCTGACGTCCTGTTCGGATCGTACTTCGGCGGCAGCGCCAATGACCTGCCGGTCGGCATCGCCATCAACGGCGGCACCGATCTCTACTTCGCCGGCACCACCACCTCGGCCGATCTCCCCCTCTCCGCCAATGCCTTCGACCAGGCGATGAGCGGCGGTTTCCCGACCGGCTTCGTGGCGCACGCGTCGCTGACCGGCGGCGGGTCCACCGACGGTGGCATCGATGCGAATGACGGCGGGAATGGCGGCGAGTCCGACGCCTCTGACGACGCAGGTGCCGTCACGTCTCCCGACGGGGCAATCAAAGATGCCGCCGGCAGCGATGCCTCCGTCGACGGTGGCGGGCGCCAGTCGTCGTCGGGCGGCTGCAGTTGCGATCTGTCCGCCTCTGGAAAGACTTCGACCAGCGTCTTGTTGCTGCTGCTGTCTCTCACGGTGGCCGCGCTGGCGCTGGCCCGCCGTCACACAAGCCGCCGACGCCGACCAGAGTAGCGCGTGGCCCCAGGCGCCTAGCCCAGCAACTTCAACATCAGCTGTGGCATCTGGTTCGCCTGCGCCAGCACCGCGACGCCGGCCTGCATCAGGATCTGCAACCGACTGAGGTTCGAGATCTCGGCGGCCACGTCGACGTCGCGAATACGACTCTGAGCGCCCACCAGGCTCAGCGATGCCTGGGTGGCGGTGTTGACCACCCGCTCCATGCGGTTCGCCTGCGCACCCAGCGTGGCGCGCTCAGACGAGATCGACTGCATCGCGGCGTCGATCGTCGCCAAGGCTCCCTGGGCGCCGGTCAGCGACGCCAGGGACAGCCCATTCACCGACAGCGACGATGCGGTCGCGCTGGTCATGGTGACCACGATCTGGTCATTGGCGGCCACGTCGCGGATGCCCACCTGGAACGTCAGCGCG
>JAXDMH010000547.1:0-3743 GCA_034666225.1 Myxococcales bacterium | reverse complement strand
CAGCCTCGGATCGTGCTCCAAGTGGTCGAGGTTATAGTGCAACCCGCGACTTTCGGCGCGGCGTCTGGCGCACTCGATGATGAGGTCGGCGACCAGCGCGATGTTGCGCAGCTCGATCAGATCGCCGTTCACCGTCACGTTCCAGTAGTACTCGCGGATCTCCGAACGGATCAGCTCGATGCGGCGCGACGCCCGCTCGAGGCGCCGATCAGAGCGCACGATGCCGACGTAGTTCCACATCAGGCGGCGAATCTCGTCCCAGTTGTGGCTGACCACCACCGCTTCGTCCGACGAGCCGGCTTCGCCCGAGTACCAGGGCCCCACCTGGGCCGGCCGGTTGGACGCCGCGTTCTTGATGTCGTCGGCGGCGCGCGCGGCGTACACCATAGCCTCCAGCAATGAGTTCGAGGCCAGCCGGCAAGCGCCGTGTAAACCGGTCATCGACACTTCACCGACCGCGTACAGATTCTTGACGCTGGATCGGCCGTGCTCATCGACCACCACGCCGCCGCAGCTGTAGTGGGCGGCCGGCACCACCGGAATCGGCATGGTGCGCATGTCGATCCCCAGCTCCAGGCAGCGGGCGTGGATGGTGGGGAACCGCTGCACCAGAAAGTCGCCAGGGAGGTGAGTCATGTCCAGCACCGCGAAGTCGTCGCCGCTGCGCTTGAGCTCGGCATCGATGGCCCTGGCGACGATGTCGCGCGGAGCGAGATCTTTCATCTCGTGATAGCGGTGCATGAAGGCCGTGCCGTCGCGCAGCCGCAGGATGCCGCCCTCGCCGCGCAGCGCTTCGCTGATCAGGAATGACTTGGCGGCCGGGTGATAGAGACAGGTGGGGTGGAACTGGAAGAACTCCATGTTGGCCACCCGCGCCCCCACCCGATAGGCCATGGCGATGCCGTCGCCCGTCGCCACGTCCGGGTTGGTCGTGTAAAGGTAGACCTTGCCGCACCCGCCGGTGGCCAGGACCACGGCGCGCGCCACCGCGGTCTTCACCTCGCCGCTGGCCTGATCCAGAAGATAGGCGCCGAACACGGCGTTGGGGCCGCCGTACTTGGCGGTGGTCAGCAGATCGATGGCGATGTGATCGGGCAGCATGGTGATGCGATCCGATCGCTCGGCCACGCGTTCCAGCAGCGCCTGCTGGATCGCCCAGCCGGTCATGTCCTTGACGTGAACGATCCGCCGCGCGGTATGCCCCCCCTCGCGTCCCAGCTCGAAATGCCCCTCCTCGTCGCGGTCGAAGGGGACGCCCAGCTGATTGGCTAGGCGCAGGATGTGCTCGGGCGCCTCCCGCACGCAGCTTTCGACGACCGCGCGATGACAGAGGCCGTCGCCCACGCGCAACGTATCGGCGATGTGCGTCTCCATGCGATCGGCGGGGTCCAGCACGCCGGCCACGCCGCCCTGGGCCCAGCTGGTGTTGGAATCGCGCGGGGCGCGCTTGGTGGCGATGACCACGCGACCGTGCTCGGAGGCCCGCAACGCAAAGTACAGTCCGGCCAAGCCGGAGCCGATGACCAGGTAGTCGGTTTCGATCACCGACGAACCATACCCCACCAACACGCCCATGTTACGATCCAGCCCTGGAATGAGGCTTTTCGCTCGACGGTGGTCGGCAATGGCGGCCTTCGTGCTGCTGGGCGCGACGGCGGCCGCGGCGCGCGCCGAGGTATCGAACAGCACCTCCGTCGACGGCACGGTGGTGTTCAGCAACCGTCGCGGCGCCACCACCCGGTCCCAGCGCAGCGGCGGCGGCACCTTCTGGGCGCGAGAGCGCGCCGACGGCGTCGTCGAGTTCACCAACCTGCCGCCCATGGGCGGCAAGTGGAAGGTCTGGCTGAAGACCGGGCCCGGCAAGGCGGCGGCGCTGCGCGGGCGCACCGACGCCGTCCCGCCCCGGGACACCTCGCCGACCCGGTACGCGCGGTACGACCAGCACATTCACGACCAGCAGGCTTTTTTCGGTATCCCCGAACCATTGATGCGAGCCGTGATAAAAACCGAATCGGACTTTGATCCAGACGTGGTCTCCAGCGTGGGCGCCAAAGGACTGATGCAGCTGATGCCTGATACGGCTCGCCTGATGGGCGTGACGGACGTCTTTGATCCGCGCCAGAACATCATGGGAGGCGCCCGGTACTTGCAGGTGCTGGCGCGGCGCTTTTGCAAGACGCCGTCGGCGATCGACGACGGCACTGGCACAGGCACGGCCACCGCCCGTTTGCTGGTCTGCTCGATCGAAGAGAAGGTCAAGGTCATCGCCGGCTATCACGCCGGACCGGCCGCCGTGGAAAAATACGGCGGCATCCCTCCTTATGAGACCACGCGCGCCTACGTGGCCGCCGTGATGCGCCGGTATCAGCAGTACCAGGACCAGCTGGGCGCCGGCGGCGATTTCGTGGCGGAGCGCTGACCGTGACTGCCCCGCCGCCCACCGACGACGCAGCAGCAAAAGCGCCAGCCCCGGACACAGAGGACAATCGTTTGATGTCGCACCTGGCGTCGGCCGGCGAGCTGATGGCCGGCCGGCATTTTCGCCAGGCCGAGGTCGAGCTGCTGCGCGCCCTGTCGACGACGCCGACCGATGTCCGCGCCCTGAACCTGCTGGCGCTGGTTCGATTCAAGCTGGGCAAGCTGGAGGAGGCTCGCACCACCTACCGCGAGATTGCCGGCCTTTTGCCCGGCGACGCCGGCATTCAGCGCAATTTCGGCCTGGTGTCGCTGAAGATGGAACGGTACGACGACGCCGTCGTCGCCCTGGAGCGGGCCACGCGCCTGGCGCCCGATGACAAGCGCGCCTGGAGCTATCTGGGTTACGCCCTGGTGAAACATGGCGACAACACCGGCGCCACGCTGGCGTTCCGTCGCGGCGGGCAAGATCTGCTGGCGGCCCAGCTGGAACCGGTGGTGGTCGCGGACGCAACCAGCGTGGAGACGTCAAAGGTGGCGATCGGCACCAGCAAGGCCGCCCCTGCCGCCGAGGTCGCGCCGGAGCCGTTCGTCCAGGAGGCGTCCGTCGTCGAACCCAGGAGCACCAGCGTCACGGTGACGCCGGGTTCGGCGCCGGCGACGTTCGTGGCAAACGGAGAGGTGGTCAATTCTCTGGTGCCGCTTCCGGCGGCGACGGCCCTCGATGGTTCGCAGACGGTGTCCTTGGTTTCTTTTGTGCTGGCCGGAATGGGGATGGGCACCGTGGCGGCGCTGGACCACCCGATCTCGCTGGTCGTCGAGGACGACGCGTACGTTCGCAGCGACGCTGCGCTGGCGTGGACGGGGACGGCGCCGTCGTTGCCGGCGTTTCGCCGCGTGCGGGGCCGCCCCACCGACGTGCTGCTGGGCAGCAAGGGGCGCGGGTTCTCCCGGTTGCCGGGCAGCGGTGAGCTGTGGGTGGCCGGGCGGCCGGGATGCTGGCTGATCGTCTCGCTGGATGACGACATCTTCTATCTGCGCGAGGATCGGGTTCTGGCCTTCGATCGCAGCGTCTCCTGGGAGACGGGGCGCGTGCCCGGTGACGGTCTGCGACTCTTGCAGTTTCGCGGCACCGGTCGGGTGGCGCTGCAGTTCGCGCGGCCGCCGTCGGCCATCCGGGTGACGGCCGACCACCCGGTGGCGGTGCCGCGGTCGCGGCTTTACGGATGGGTGGGGCGGATCGTGCCGCACGGTCTGCGCCGGGCCGAACGGCTGTTTCAGATTCATTGCGAAGGCGAGGGCGTCATCCTGCTGGACGTCGCGCGATC
>JAXDMH010000546.1:0-4608 GCA_034666225.1 Myxococcales bacterium | reverse complement strand
CAGGCTGCAGGTGGCGGTCTTTGACTTGGCCACGATGGTCGCGGCCGGCTTGGCCAGGCCGTTCGCCTTGGGCGACGGATCCTCGGCGAAGGTGGTCGCCTTCAGGTCCTTGAAGGCACCGGCGACGTTGGAGATCTTCGCGGGATCAATCTCCAGCTTGGCCGGCTTGGTGGCCTTCCAGGCGCCTTTGTCCTTGACCAATGTATAGGACTCCGCGCCGTGGGACACGGCGATGTCGGTGAGATCCGATTCGGCGATATCGCAGACCGACTTATCCTTGAAGTCCGTGGGGCGCTTGTTGATGCGGTCGATGTTGTACTTCTTGACCAGGAACACCTGCGGCTCGGTGGCGGTCTTCACGTACCAATCCTCGTCGCCCTTCTTGTTGCCGATGAGGACAGTGATCGGTTTTCCCCCCTTGAGTCCGACCGTCACCGTCAGGGCAGGATCGGCCAGGCCCGTCTCCTGAGGCGTGGCGTTGTCGGCAAAGTCGTTGGCCTTCCACGACGCCATGGTGCTGACGATACCGCTGGCCACGGTGTTGTCGGGCTTGTCGATCTTCATCGACGATTCGGCGATGGTCCACGAATCCTCGGCCGCGCCGCCGTCCTTTTTCGGTGTCTTCTTCAGCTTGATGGTGCCGCCGGTCTTGCTCTTGATGTCGATGGTCTCGGCGTCGGCGGCGGTGAAGGTGACCAGGGTCTTGTCGCGCCAGTCCGACGGCGACTTGTCAAAGGCGTATTTCTGCGCGCCAGACATGATCCAGATTTCGTCCTTGCCGCTGGCCCGGAGCATGGTGCCGGCGCCCTGGGTCTTGCCGACGAAAAAGTCGGCCAGCACCTTGTCGCCTTTCTTGATCAGCATGCGCAGACCTTTGTCATCGACCTCGAACTCGCCCTGTTTGGACTTCTGGTCAGTGACGATCCCGGTGAACTCCATCTTCTCCACCGCTTCGAAGGCCTGCTTGCCCGCGGTGTCGTCGACCCGGTAGGCCGTCGGCTTCAGCAGCTGGTATTTCTCGCCGTCTTTCTTGATGACCGACGTGGCGCCGCCCTTGACCACCTCGATGGTGTCAAAGTCCGCGGCTTTGAGGCGCGGCACCGGGCGAGGGCGTTCGCCCACCACCTCGCCTTTGTCCGGCTGGCGCAGGGCGAAGAACGTGATCAGGGCGAGGACGACGAAGGAGACGAAGGCGATCTGGGTCTTGCGATTCATGGCGTAAAGACGTCCTTGTCTGGAATCGATGAAACAGCGTCAGGGGGTGTCGACCAGTGCAATGGCAATGGCAATGGGATACCGGCTACAGCTTCTGTCCCTGGCGGTTGGAGCGCCGCACACGCCAGCGCAGGATGCCGAAGGCGCAGAAGAGAAAGGGCAGGCCAAAGATGTTTCCCCACTTGGCCAGCGCCACCTTTTGCTCCGATTCGATCTGGATGGGGCGGGCGGTGATGGTCTTGGCGCGCACCGGCGTCAGCGCCTCGTCCTCCAGCGTCCAGGCGATGGCGTTGAACAACAGCTGGGCGCCGTTCTGGTACAGCGGCATGTAACGCGCCAGCTGCACGTACTCGTCGGAGGCGAAATCCGAATCACCGACCACCAGCAGGCGGGCCGGCTTGGCCGATTCCAGCGGGGTGGCGCTCGGGTCAGGCGGGGCCGACATTCCGGCGGCGGCGGGCGGCGGTGTCGTCGAAGGATAGGCGCTCTTCAGCGTCCCCTGGTAGGCGAAGGCCAGGTTGAACGGCCCCTTGTCCTTGGTCTCTTCCAGCTTGGTGTTGGGCGAAAAGAAGAAGAACCCGCTGGCCTTCCAGCTGGTCGGCGACGACGTGGCGATGGTCCACAGCTTGCCGCGCTCGGCCTTGCCGTCCTTCAGCGGACCGACCAGCTCGACCGAGCTGGCGTACGGGAAAACCAGCGCCTTGATGCCGCCGATCAGAGGCAGCTCTTTCTGGTTCTTCGGTTCCTGAACCTCCACGCCGACGAACACCTCTTTGTTGGCCAGCATGCGGCGGCCGCCGAAATCGACGGGGCCGGGGGCGTTCTGTTTGTCGAGGACAAAGTCGTTGCCGACCTTGAATCCGTAGGCGGCCAGCAGCTCGGTCAGCCCCGAATCGTTGGCCTGTCCGACCTTGGGCATGCCCGGGATCTCGGCGCCGCCGCGCGGCTGGCTCATCACCATGCCGTCGACCAAGAAGATGGCGCCCTTGCCCTTCATCAGGAACTTGTCGATCTCCTTGCGGCCCTTTTCGTCGAAGGCCTGCTTGGGACCGCCCACCACCAGCGCGTCGACGTCGTCGGGAATCGGCGTGGTCGACGGATTGACCGACATCGATTCGTACTCTTGCCCGACGGCGTTCTTCAAGGCCTGGAAACCCTGGCTCAGGTCCAGCTCGCCGTGGCCGTTGCTGAAGGCGACCTTGCGCTTCTTCTGCGTCATGCGCTTGATCAGCGACGAGATCTGATACTCCATCCCTTCGGCCTGAGCGACCTCGGGGATGGCCTCGTTCTGGCCGTTGTACTGGAAGCAAAGCCCCAGGTAATAGGCCCCCACCTCGAACTTTTGCGAGCGCATCACCTGGACCTGCAGCTTGTTGACCTTGCAGGCGGTGGCCTCCTCTTCGATCTTCTTGTCCGCGCCCGGATCCAGCGCCTCGAAACGCAGCTTGCCCTTCGAATACGTCCGGTACTCGTCCAGCAGATCGCGCACGTAACGGCTGATGTTGGAGAGCTCCGGCGGCAGGTCCTTGGAGATGAAAGCCTTGACCGTCATATAGTCCGGCAGGTTTCTCACCACGTCCTTGGACGCCGGCGACAGCGTGTAGACCTTGTTCTCCGTCAGGTCCAGGCGCCCGAACACGCGCGTGCCCAGCAGGTTCACCACGACGATCGCGCCGACCACGAACATCGCGTACATGAGGGCGTTGGACGCCGAGACGCGCTTTTTACCTTGGTTCGTTGAATCACTGGGCATGGTCATCTCCACTTTCGCGATTCGAGGGACAGCGTCGCCAGCAGCAGGCAGACCGCCATCACCGAGACGTAATAGATCACGTCACGGCTGTCGATCACGCCACGGCTGATGTTCTCGAAATGGGTGTCGATGCTCAGAAAAGAAAACAGTCCCTGCAGCGACTCGGGTACGAACTGGCTGATGCGGCCCAGCAGGTAAAGCGCGAAGCAGATGGCGAACGAGACAATGAACGCCACGATCTGGTTACGCGTGTACGACGACGCCATGAGGCCGATCGACGCATAGGCGCCGCCCATCAGCACCAGGCCGATGTAACCGCCGATGGTCGGTCCCTTGTCGAGAGGCCCCATCGATTTGACGGTCAGGGCGAAGACCAGCGTCAGGGCCAGCGCCGTGCAGATCAGCGCCAGCGCGGCCAGGAATTTGCCGACGACGATCTCCCAGTCGCGCACCGGCATGGTGATCAGCAGCTCCAGCGTCCCCGAGCCTTTCTCTTCGGCCAGAAGGCGCATGGTGATGGCCGGGACCAGAAACATGAACAGCAGCGGCATCACCCCGAACAGGCCGCGCATGTCCGCTTGCTTCTCGATGAACAGCTGCGTGAAAAACAGATAGCCGGTGATGATGGTGAAGACCGTCACCACGATGTAGGCGATCGGCGAGTTGAAGTAGGTGCGGATCTCGCGTTTGGAAATTACCAGCGCCGGGCTCATGATTTTGCTTCTTCTCCGGTGGTCAGGTTGCGGAACACGTCTTCCAGGCTGGCCGATTCGCGGGCCAGCTCCAGCAGCGGCCACTTGTTGTCGACGACGGCGCGGAAGATGGTCTTGCGCAGGTCATCGCTGACCACGGCGTCGATGGCGAAGGCGTGGGCGCCTTGCTCGCCGGTCACCACCTCGCAGCGGGCCACGCCGGTGAGGCTGCCCAGCCGATCGCGAATGGCGTCCTTGCTGACGCCGTTCGATTCGACCACCACGCGGTAACGGCCGCCCTTCTCGCGGGCGCGCAGCGCTTCGGGCGTGCCGTCCGCCACCAGCCGGCCGCCGCTGATGATCAGGATGCGGCTGCAGGTTGCTTGCACCTCGGGCAGGATGTGCGTCGACAGGATGACCGTCTTTTCCTTGCCGATCTCCTTGATCAGCGAGCGAATCTCGACGATCTGATTCGGGTCAAGGCCGCTGGTCGGTTCGTCCAGCACCAGGATGTCGGGGTCGTGCAACATCGCCTGGGCCAGACCGAGGCGTTGCCGGAAGCCCTTGGACAGCTCGCCCACCAGCTTCCCGGCCACCTCGGCCAGACCGCAGCGGCCGCCGATCTCTTTGATGCGGGCGCCGCTGTCGCTCAGGCTCATGCCGCGCATCTCGGCGGCGAACTGCAGATACTCCAGCACGGTCATGTCGCGGTAGATGGGCGTGTCCTCGGGCAGGTATCCGATTCGTTTGCGCACCTCGAGCGACTGGTCGAAGGTGTCGAACCCGGCCACCCGAGCCCGCCCGGCGGTGGGCGCCAGAAAGCAGGTCAGCATCTTCATGGTGGTCGACTTGCCGGCGCCGTTCGGACCCAGAAACCCAAGAACCTCGCCCTTGTTGACGTTGAACGTCACGTTGTCCACGGCCCGGGTGGGGCCATAGTCCTTGGTC
>JAXDMH010000545.1:0-3535 GCA_034666225.1 Myxococcales bacterium | reverse complement strand
TCAGCTCCAGCGAGACGGGATGAGGGTGCAGCAGCGCGCAGAGGTCCTTCATGATCCCCTTGGCCTGGTCCCAGGACTTGGCGCCCGCCTTCTTCAGCAGGCTGGGATTCGTGGTGATCCCGTTGACGATGCCGGCTCGAAACAGCGGCTCGATCTCCGACCGGGTCGCTGAATCGGCGAAGATGCGCGGCGCCTTGCTGGCCGGATGCTTCAGCGGGTTGCCTGCCTTGTCGGGATTGATCACCGGCAACAGGTTCTTGCGTTCGAACATCGCGGCGCTGGAGAAGTCTGGATTGAACATGGTCAGATCCTAACGGCAAACCACGGCGTCAGGTAATCCACACGTCGTGGGTTCCCGCGCCTTGCCACACCTATCCACTGTGTGCACGTTCAAACCGGACGCAACATCAACATCGGCGAGAACGTGATGGCAAAAACCACAGCGGCAGGCGTGATGATCGACATTCTCATCGACTGGGGAGTGGAGGTGGTTTTCGGGCTGCCGGGCGACGGCATCAACGGCATCATGGAGGCGCTGCGAACACGACAAGACCGCATCCGGTTCGTTCAGGTCCGCCACGAAGAGTCGGCCGCGTTCATGGCCTGCGGGTACGCCAAGTTCACCAAGAAACTGGGCGTCTGCCTGGCCACCTCGGGCCCGGGCGGAATCCATCTGCTGAACGGTCTTTACGATGCCAAGCTGGATGGCGCGCCGGTCCTGGCCATTACCGGGCACCACTTTCACGACCTCATCGATACACACGCCCAGCAGGACATCGACCTCGATCGCGTGTTCGCCGACGTCGCCGTGTATTCGACGCGCGTGATGGGACCGGCCCACGTGGAAAACATCACCCATCTGGCCTGCCGAACCGCCTTGAGCCGCAAGGCTGTCGCCCACATCAATTTTCCTGTCGACCTGCAGGAGTTGCCGCTGGATCGAGACGAGCGGTCCAAACGAAACGTGCCGGGCCACAACGCCGAGGTCTTCGCCCGCTCGGCCGGACTGCCCTGCGAGACCGATCTGGCCAGCGCCGCGGAGGTTCTGAACGCGGGAAAAAGGATCGTCATCCTGGCCGGGCGCGGGGCGCTGGGTGCCCGGAATGAACTGGAGACGATCGCCGAGATGCTGGGCGCGCCCATCGTCAAGCCCCTTCTGGGCAAAGGCGTGGTGCCCGACGACAGCCCTTACACCACCGGTGCCGTCGGCCTTCTGGGCACCGCACCGTCGCAGGAGGCCATGGAGGGATGCGACACGCTGTTGATGGTCGGCACGTCGTTCCCATACATCGAGTTCTATCCAAAGCCGGGACAGGCCCGGACGGTCCAGATCGATTGCGAACCGGATCGGATTGGCCTGCGCTGTCCGGTCGAGGTGGGTCTGGTGGGCGACAGCGTCCGCACGCTGCGCGCGCTGATCCCGCTTTTGAATCGCAACAACAACCGCCGCTTTCTCGAAGCGGCGCGCGCCGGCATGCGCGACTGGTGGAAGTTGATGGAAGAGCGCGGAACCCGGCCCGACAAGCCGATGAAGCCGCAGGTGGTGGCCTGGCAACTGAACGACGTCCTGCGCGACGACGCCATCGTGTGCTGCGACAGCGGCACCATCGCCACCTGGTTCGCGCGACAGATCAGGGCCCGCGCCGGTCAGATGTTCTCGCTGTCGGGTACCCTGGCCAGCATGGCCAACGGTCTTCCCTATGCCATTGCCGCGCAGATCGCCTATCCCCAACGGCAGGTGGTGGCCTTCGTCGGCGACGGCGGCTTTTCCATGCTGATGGCCGAGATGGCCACCGTGGTGAAGTACAACCTTCCCATCAAGGTTGTTGTCATCAAGAACAACAGCCTGGGTCAGATCAAATGGGAGCAGATGGTGTTCCTGGGGAACCCAGAATATGGGTGCGACCTTCAGCCGATCGATTTTGCGCTGTTCGCCAAGGCGTGCGGGGCCAGCGGCATCACCATCGAGGATCCCGCACAGTGCGGGGCGGCCTTGCAACGGGCCTTCAGCATGGAAGGCCCGGTGGTCGTCGAGGCAGTGGTCGATCCCCTGACGGCGCCCATGCCGCCCAAGATCACCGCCGAGCAAGCCGCGCACTTCGCCGAATCGCTGGCCCGGGGCGAACCAGACGGCGCGGCGATCATGAAGACCATGTTCAAGGACAAGATCCGGGAGTTGATCTAACGGTGGCAGATCGATCGCCGGCGCGCATCCAGGACTATGGGCTGATCGGCGACTGTAGATCAGCGGCGCTGGTCTCCAGCGGCGGTCCCATCGACTGGCTGTGCTGGCCGCGTTTTGACAGCGCGCCCGTGTTCGCCGCGATACTCGATTCCGACGCTGGTGCGGGCGCTGACAAGGGCGGGCGATGGCGAATTGCCCCGACCGGTGATTTCCGGGTCCGCCGCCGGTACACCGATGACTCGAACGTGCTGGTCACGACGTTCGACAGCGCGGGCGGAGCGATCAGCTTGACCGATCTCATGCCGGTGTACTCCGAGGAGGAAAAGCAGCACCAGCCGGTGGCCGAGCACGAGCTCCTCCGCGTCGTCGAGGGGCTCACCGGCGAGGTGGAGCTGGCGTTTGAATTTTCGCCTCGCCCGGACTTTGGCCGCCGACTGCGACCCTTGCGACAAACCGACGCTCTTGGCCTGCGGCTTGAGGACGGTCGTCACCTCTACTCGCTGCGATCGAACGCGCCGCTGGTCCCGCTGGGCCGCGGCGATGGCAACAGCGACGGCGCACCGCATTCGCTGATCGCTCGATTTGTCGTGCGTGCCGGCCAGCGTCTTCATTTTTCGCTGACCTACGACGCCGAGGCGCCGGCCGTGCTGCCGCCTCTCGGACCCGACGCGGACGAAAGAGTCCAGCGCACCGTCGCCTGGTGGCGTGAATGGTCGCGGCGCTGTTCGTATGATGGGCCGTATCGCGAGCAAGTGGTGCGCAGCGTCCTGACGTTGAAGCTGCTGTCGTTTGCCCCCTCGGGCGCCATCGTCGCCGCTCCCACCACGTCCTTGCCCGAGCGTCTGGGTGGCGACCTGAACTGGGACTATCGCTTCTGCTGGGTGCGCGACGCCTCGTTGACCGTCCGTTCCCTGTTCGATCTGGGGTACCACGACGAGGCGCAGGCCTTCGTCAGCTGGCTGCTGCACACCACCCGCCTCACCCGCCCGCGGCTGAACGCCCTCTATAACGTCTACGGCGAGCTGCCCAAGAACGAAGAGATCGTCTCGCACCTGGACGGTTACCGCGGCTCGCGACCGGTGCGCGTGCGAAACGCGGCCGCCACCCAGCTGCAGCTGGACACTTACGGAGAGGTCATCGACAGCGTCGCCCAGATGTGTGGCCCCGGCGTGACGCTGGATCGAGAGACACAAGAGATGCTCCGCCAGTTTGGCCATTACGTCTGCGAGAACTGGAACCGCGCCGACGAAGGGATCTGGGAGCCCCGCTGCGTGCCGCAGCACCACACCCACTCGCGCCTTCTGTGCTGGGTCGCGCTGGATCGACTGCTGGCCCTCGGTCAGGCCGGCG
>JAXDMH010000544.1:0-8414 GCA_034666225.1 Myxococcales bacterium | reverse complement strand
ACCTTGCTGGCCAGCACCTTCAGCGCCGCGACCTCCAGGCGATCGGCATCCAGCACCAGGACGTCATGCTCGATCTGGCGAGCCGCCTGCAGCAACTCGGACGGCGACACCGCGACGACCTGCGGGTGGGGCCCAGCGGTCGTCTCGAGCGCGTGTTTGCAAAGCGCGGCGAACACCGGATCGGCGGTGGCCAGCAGGACGCGCGCGCCCGTCGCGCCCGTCGCCGTCGCCGGCGCACGAGCCGCATCGGACGGTGCCGCACCGTCGCCGCCGTTACCCCTTACCCAAGGCAATGGCTTCCCCCCACCCGCGCCCCGCGCCGCGCGGCTTCGCTCCACGTGTTCAGCGTGCTGGCGATCCCCTCGGGAGACTTTATCCAGCGGGCGGCGCCGTTGTCGATCACCGCCTGGGGCATCCCCGCCACGGCGCAGGTGTCGGGCCGCTGGGCGATGACCGGCAAGCCCTTCTTGGCCATGGCCAGCGCCCCGGCGGCGCCGTCCTGCCCCATGCCGGTCAGGATGGCCGCGCCCACCACCACGTCGGCGGCCACCGCGCTCGACAGCACCTCGTCGACGTTGGGATGGAACGGGTTGCCGTCGACCACGGCGTGGCGCAGGTGCAGCGCCCCGCCCCGCCGCAGCACGCGAAAATCGCTGCCCCCGCGCAGCACGCCGATCACGCCGGCGGGAGGCAGCGGGCCGACCGCCACCTCGCGCACCGTCAGGCTGGTGTGTTCGCTGAGCCGGGCGGCGAATCCCGCTGTCTCGCTCTCGGGCATGTGTTGAACGATCAGCATGGGGATGGCCGGCGCGGTCACCTCCTCGAACAGCTTCAACAGCAGCGACGGGCCCCCCGTCGATACGCCGATCACGATCAGCTCCAGCGCGGCGTCGTTGAACTCGGGGCGCTCGGGGATCGCCAGTTCCAGCGGGAACAGAGGCTCGCTCAGGCGGTTGCCGCGCATGCGGACGGCGCTGCCCACCGCGGCCAGCAGCTCGCCCTCGATCATCCCCAGGTCCAGCTCGCCGGTGACCTGCCCGCGCACGACCACCACCGACGGCGCCGCGCTGACGTCGTCAGGGACGCCCTGCCCGCGCGCATCGACGACGATGGTGGGCGCGCGCCGGGCAATCAGCGCCTTGTGCAGCGCCCCGCCCTCGGCGCTATCCCGCAACAACTCGGCGTCGACGATGGCCAGGCTCAGCGATTCGCGCACGACCACCAGCGCGTCGCCGGCGCTGCGGTGATCGCTGGAAGGTTCAAAGTGGGACGATCGCGCCAGGGTCTTGCGAATGACCAGCGCCAGAAAGGCCGAGGCGGTGCAGACAGAGACCCGCTGTTTCATCGCGCAGCCTCCTTGACCCAGAACACCGCCTGCTCGGCGCACACCATGCGCAGGCACGACGCCTCGGACGCCGTCTCGGCCGGCCCCATCAACAGCGCCCCGCCCGGGCGCAGGGCAGCCTCCAGCGAGGCCAGCGCCGCGCGCGACTGCGCCTCGTCAAAGTAGATGAAGGTGTTGCGACACAGCACCAGGTCGACGTCGCGCAACGCCGGCGGATCGGTCACCAGGTTGTGCTGCGCGAATCGTGTCAGCCGCCGCAGCTCTGCGCTCGCCGACCAGTTGGTCTCGGCCGAGCTGAGGATGGCGGCAAAGTGGTGGCGCGCGAAATCGGGGACATCGCGAAAGCTGTTCAGGCCGGCCGCCAGCGCATACGTCCCCGCGCGGGCTAGCTGCAGCGTCTGCGCGCTGAGATCCGTGCCCAGGACCGTGATGTTCCAGGCCGCCAGGCTGGGCAACGCGCTGGAGGCGATGGCGGCCTGTAACAGCAGAGCGATGGTGTAGACCTCTTCGCCGGACGAGCATCCGGCGCACCAGATGCGCATCTGCCGGCTGCCGCTCTGCAGCCGCTGCTGCAGCAGGCGCGGCAGCAGCACCTGGGCCAGCAGCCGCAGCTGATCGGGGTGGCGAAAGAAATAGGTCTCGTGCACCAGCAGCGATTCGGTGAAGGTCTGCCAGTCGGCGGCGTCGGGCGCCGAGGCGATGAGCCCCCTGCAAAAGCCACGGCGACGATCGGCGGGCAGCCCGCGCAGCAGCGCTTCGATCTTGGGCGCCGACAGCGCCGGTTTCAGCCCGATGCGGTCGCGTGTGACGCTGGCCAGCTGCCGCGCGTCCGCGTCGGCGGCGGCATTGGCGGCGGCCATTTGGGCTGCGTCGTCGGCCTCCACCTGGTGCCTACTCCGTCTTGAACGCCGACAGCCGCTGCCGCGTCTCGTTCGAGAGCTTCGACAGCTGCACCATCGTCGTGGTGATCTCCTCGGCGGCGGTTGAATTGCTGAGCGCGATGGTCTTGAGGTGACCGACGCTCCCCTCGATCTGGGTGATGGTCGCCTGCTGCTGGTCCATGGCCACGGCGATGGTGCGCACCCGTTCGGTGGTGTCCTGGGTCCCCTGGGCGATCGACTTCATCGACGTGCTGACCGTGCTGGTGGCGATCTTGCCTTGCTGGGCATCGGCCGACGCCTGCTCGACGATGTCGGTGATCTGCTTGGCGTTCTGCGCAGAGCTCTCGGCCAGCTTGCCAACCTCTTGCGCCACGACCACGAAGCCCTTGCCGTGCTCGCCGGCGCGGGCCGCCTCGATGGCCGCGTTCAGCGACAGGATGTGCGTGCGGTTGGCGATCTGGGCGATGACCTGGGTGATCTGATTGATCTTGCGGCTGTTCTGCGAGATGGCCTCGACGATGGGCTCCAGCTTGCTGACGGCCAGCTGCCCCTGCTCGACGGCGCGCGCCGCGGCCTCGGCTTTTTCCCGGGCGCTGCTGGCGTTGCTGGTGACCAGCTTGATGGCCTTGGACGACTCGCCAAGAGCGGTCGAGACCTGACTCAGCTGCGTGGTCTGCAGGCGGGCGCCGTCCGAGATCTGTCCGACGGCGGTGCTGGCCTCGTCGACGGAGATCGCCGTCTGGGTCGCCTTCTGGCTGAAGTCCTTGAACGAACCCTTGCAGATTCGCAGCAGGTTGTTCACCGCCGACCCGATGTCCTTGAGGAAGCCTTCCTTGCCGGTGAGATCCACCTCGGCGCTGAAGTCCTTGTCGGCCGCCTTCTTGATCACGTCGCCGATCTCCTTGGTCACCGCCTCGGCCACGGACATGGCGCGGATCTTGTCGGCGTTGGCCTTGAAGATGGCCAGGGCCCGGGCCAGCGCGCCGTACTCGTCGGTGCGATCGACCTCGCGCAGCTCGAACTTGTCGTCGCCCTTGGACAGGCGAACCGTCTTCTCGGTGAGGATCGTCATCGGCGCGACGATGCCGCTGTTGATGGTGCGCAACGCGAAGATGAGCACCGCGACGATGAGGCCCAGGCTGATCCCGATCACCTCGTACGTCGTCGACTTGGTGTGCTCGTTCAGCTCGGTGGTCGCCTTGTTGGACGACTCTCCCAGATCATCCGAGAGGTCGTTCAGCGCCGCGCGCTGCTTGGCCAGCACCGGACGCCCCACCTCGGACCAGTAGTGCCCGGCGTCGCCCCCACCCTTGCCGGGACCCGCCGCCTTCAGCTTGGCGATCAGGTTGTCGGTCGCCTCATTGATCTTCGCCCCCACGTCTTTCAACCCACGCACCTCGGCGTTGTTGGGCAGAAGGCGCTCCAGCTCCTCGCGACTTTGCTTTCGTTTCCCCTTCAGCTCGTCGATCTCGCTGGCGACCTTGGTCAGATCGGCGCGGTCGCCCTGCAAGAGCACCAGGTTGACAACCCGGCCCAGCTCCGAGAGTTGGCCGGCATAGCCCAGGCTGACCTTGGCCGCCAGACGGGGCCCGTAGATCAGCTCCTGATACCTTGCCGACGTGTCGTGCAACACGCGGCTCAAAAGACCCATGATGATGAGGGCGATGACAATCAGGGAGATCGTCGGCACCAGGATCTTGCCGCGTATGTTCATGCTATCGATGAATTTCACGTGTCGACCCCTTGTCAGAAAACGTTAACGGACGTCCATTGGTCGTCCAAAGACGACCGCCGGTCAAATCAGTGTGAGCAAAGATGTAGGTAGAACGCTCCAAAGCGGCGACAACTATGGCGGCACCCTCGAGAAACGACAACGCACAAATAGCCCCTACGCGCGACAGCCACATTTGTTTCTGGACTGACGCCACGTCTTTTTGCATCAGCGCCGATCAAGTCGACAGCAATCGCTCGTGGCTTAAGGAGGTTGACCCCCGGCCGGCCGCGGATGGGACACTGACTTTTCGGCTGTAAAGACAGTTTCAGGGCGGGCAGAACCAGATGGCGTAGTCCTCGCCGGCGCAGGTGAACGTGCTGGTGGCATCGTCATAGGCGTAGGAGTAAGCGGTCGGGCAGGCGGCTTTGAACGTTTGCGAGTAGCTGAAGGGCGGGCAGGTCTGGGGCTTGTCGTGGGCGCCGGCGCAGCAGTATTCGTCGGTCTTCAACCGGTCGCAGGCGCTGTCGCAGCCGATCACTTTGCCGGCGCTGTCCGACAATCGCAGTTCCGCCGGGCAAGTCGCGTTCAGGTCGCTGACGCAGCTGGGGCGCAGGCAATCGTTGGCCACCCCGGCCCGTTTGCTGTAGGTCCCTTCAACGGGGGCGATGGCCATCGGCAGGTTGTACCCGTCGACCAGGCTCAGGTCGTAAAAATCGGGGGCGGCGGCCACGTTGGCGGACAGGGTGAACTCGGCCAGGGTGGCCGGCGTGGAGCCGGTGGCGCCACCGCACGCCAGCTTGCCGCCGCAGTCGCCGGTCTGGCAGGCCCCGCCGCCGGCGTCGGCTTGGGCGAAGGGACAGCCGGTGCGGCCCCAGAAGCGTCCACTCCAGGGCGCGGCCGGCGCGGCCACCGTGTGCGTGGCGCCCGCGGCCAGGGCAAAGCCGCCGCCTTCGGGGACGGGCGCGCCGGTGATGCCAACCCAGATCGTCTGCGGGCAGTGATTCATGATCACGAACTCGCGCACGCCGTTGCGCGTCCCCGTGGGAGCGGGCGGTGGCATGGTGCTGGGGCCGCCGTTCTCCCAGACGAGGTCGTCGACATAGAAACGCGCCGGCGCGAGCGTGTCCTTGATGACCCAGGCGAACGCGCCCAGGATGCCGGCTGGATACGTGCCGCCCGACAGCGGCAGCGTGTACTTGGTCCAGGTGGTCTTCAGGATCTCTGTGGTCTCGGGCAGGACAAAGCTGTCCTTGTCGGTGCCGGCGCGGAAGGTGACCGACTGATTGGCGGTGGCGCTGGCGGCGTAAAAGGAGATCTGCGTGGCGCCCGGGGCCACGGCCAGGCCCGGTTCCAGCCCCCAGTTGGGATCGCCGGGGCGGCCCGCCGGCGTCACCTCGGTGTGCGTGGCGCGCAGCGAGCGCAGAAAATAAACGCCCAGGAAGGGCCCGCCGCTGGGTGGCGCCGGCACCGTCGCTGGCGGCGTATAGATGATCTCCAGGCAGTGGCCGCGCGCGCCGGGCAAGCGCGCGGCGCAGTTGCCTTCGTTGGCGGAGAACTGGCGGATCACCGTCGAGCCGGGATGGACCACGGTCAGGATGCCGGCGTCGCCGAACCAGCCCTGGTTGTTGAAATAGTCGGTCACCACCAGCGGCAAGGCCACGACCGACGCGCCACCCGTTCCGGCGGCCGGCCCTCCGTCGCGTGGTCCGCCCCCCTGCCCGCCTGAACCGGCGTCCACCGTCGCTGGCGTGCCGCCGCTTCCCGCGCCGACCTGTCCACCGCTGCCGGCGGCGGCCACGTCACCGGCGGCGTCATCGTTGCCGCGCGCGCCACCGCTGCCCGGCGCGCCGCTGCCGGCGATCATGGGCATGCACCCGACGGCGCCCGTCACCAAAGGCAGGTAAAAAAGCGAAACTCGCAGCCAGCTGATCATGCGTCAGGTCTGAGCCGTGGCGGCGGCCGATCCTTCCCAGGCTTTTCTCCTTGGGCGACGAAAGATCTCAGGGCGGCTTGGGGACGCACTCTCCCAGCGCGGTGTCGCAGATGGCGGCGTCGGCCGGGCCGCAGTCAGCCTGGGTGCTGCACACGATGCGCGCGGTCCAGGCACCCAGGAGGTTGCTTTGCTGCGTCTGCTGAAATGGCAGCCAGACCGGCGGGCGCGACGGATCGCCGCTGCCCAGCGCGCGCAGATCGATGGCGGTCATCCACAGCTGCGGTTGCGGCGCCGCGCCCGGCAGGCTGTTTTTCAGCAGCAGGCCATAGTCCAGCTTGGAGTTGAAGGTCAGGTAAAGGACGCTGCACTGGTCCTGCATCACCGGCGCGAACTTGGGATAGGTGGACGTCTTGCCCAGGCCTTGGGTCGCCTGCGCCAGCTCGTACACGCGTCCGCCGTCGCGCCCGACCAGCCGCAGGCGGCTTTGCGGATTTCCATAGCTGGGTCCAGGCAGCGGCGCCGACGCGAAGGCGATCCAGACGCCGTCGGGCGACCAGGTCGGGTAAAAATGAAACAGCCCGGCCGCGTCGTCCTGGGGCACCACGATACGCGGGGCCCCCAGGGCTCCCGCGCTGTACGAAAGGACGGCGATCGAGCCGCCGGTGACGATCCAGGGGCGCATGCTGCCGCTGCTGACGGTGGCAGCGATCTGGTGACCGTCGGGCGACCATTCGGGAAAGAAGATCCGCCCGGCGCCGGGCGCCGCGGGGTTGGGATCGCGGCGGGCGAGCTCGCGCCCGGTGGCGGTTTCGCGCACGACGACGTGGCCCGGATCGCTGGTGGAACCATAGCTGACCAGCACCAGGCTGCCGTCGCGGTTCAGGGTCATGGTGGCGCCGTCGCCGCTGACGCCGAGTGCGGGACCGACCAGCGGTGGATTGGGCGTGGCCACCGCGACCACCGCCAGCGTTCCGTCCTGGGAGTAGGCGTTACGCTCGCCGCTGAAGGCCAGCACGCGCCCGTCGTGGCTGACGCTGTGGCAACCGCCGCAC
Organism: Myxococcales bacterium; assembly: GCA_034666225.1. Classification (GTDB taxonomy): domain Bacteria; phylum Myxococcota_A; class Polyangia; order Fen-1088; family Fen-1088; genus DATKEU01. Next base: position 1,489 of record JAXDMH010000544.1, on the reverse strand, counting down.
GGGAAAACCCCGGCCACCGGCGGCGCGATGAACGACTGGCCGGGGCCGCCCCCCAGAAGGGCGCGAAAGATCCCCTGCCCGTCGCTGGACCAGTAATAGATGCCGCCCTTGACCGACGAGGGACCAAAGGCGATGCGCACCGCCGGCGATTGGGCGATGGTGGTGCCGGCGGGATCGGTGCCGGCCATGACCAGATCGATCGCGCCGTCGGGGTTGTCGGCGGCGATGGTGGTCCACAGGGCCCGGCTGATCGGGTAGGTGCATTCCTCGACGGCGGGCGGGCTGGGGATGGGCGGCGGCGCCCGACAGGGCAGATACAGCGTGTAGGCGACGGCCGGATCGGTGGCGGCCACCACGCGCAAACGAAAATAGGCCTGCGACACGCTGCCGCGCCTCCACTGCAGGTCGATCCCGCCCAGGTTCAGCGGGTGCATCGATCCCGCCAGCGGGTACACGATCGCCGGCTGCGCCCCCGGCGTGGAATCCGTGGGGCGGTCGAACAGCGGCGTGGGCCCGCCCGGCAGGCCGGCCAGGTTTTCGTCGACGAAGCAGCGGGGACCGCAGTTCCACGGGTCGGTCATCACCGCCGGCAGCGGCGGGGGCAGGCCGCAGGAGTAACCGACGAAATCAGAGCCGCGGCTGCAGGCGGCGGAGAAAGCCGCCATCACGCCCACGGCGGCGAAAATGCCGGCGACAACGCCGCTGGGCAGCCGACCGGGCGCGCGCCGGGTGACGGCGATCAGCGGCGCGGCGACACCCCTTCGGCGCCGCCGCCGCCCCGGAGGCGTTCGGCTTCGGCGGCGTGGCGTCCACGCGGATAGCGACCGAGATAGGCGCGCACGGCATCGGCGGCCCGTCCGTCGCCCAGCGTGGCCAGGCAAGCGGCCCGGTAAAAACCAGCGTCGTCGGCGTCGGCGGATGACAGACGACTGGCGGCAGCCTGGTCGTAAAAGGCCACCGCCGCCGCGCAATCGCCGCGGGTGCGCGACAGATCGCCGGCCACGCGCGCCACCTCGCCGCGACGCTCGCTGCCCGGGTTGCGCCGCAGGAACCCGCGCGCCTCGTCGACGGCGCGTCCGTTCTGTCCCAGCTGGGTCAGCATCTCGATGATGGAGAGATCGGCTTCGGCGCGCAGGACGCCGCGCGGATGCTGCTCGCGGTAACGCTCCCACAGGTGCAGGGCGCGGGCGGCGTCGTGCAGGTCCTGGTCCTCGATCGAGGCCATCTCGTACAGCGCGCTTTCCGCCAGCTGGCCACGGTTGGCGGCCAGCCGCCCGTACAGCGCCAGCGCGCCGCGCGCGTCGCCGCTGCCGCGGGCGCGACGGGCCGCCGCCAGGATGGCCGCCGCGTCGGGCGGGGCGCTGCTGGTCGCCGCGCGGAAGGCACCGTCGCTGGCGGCAGCGGCGGTGTTCGTGGTCGTGCTGGACCAGCGCTGGCCGGGCAGCAGGTGGGCCACGCGCCGGCCGCCGGCCGCCGATTCGATCTCCAC
>JAXDMH010000543.1:0-3413 GCA_034666225.1 Myxococcales bacterium | reverse complement strand
CAACAGCGCGACGCGTCGCGCGCGGCGGTTCCGGGGAAGCTCACCACCTGACCCAGCGGCGGCTGGGTGACTTGCAACCCGACGCTCATCGCGTCCATGGCCGCCTGGACGTCGGCGACCGTCGTCTGGCCGGCCGGCGGAGCGACGCGGTTGTGGTGCGGGAACACCGTCTTCAAGTTCGGGTTGTCCGTCTTGAGCAGCTTGACTTGCTCAGCGAAGTCGATCGGTTCGGTGTCGCCACCCATGTGCAAGATGACCAGGTTGGGCTTGTACATCTGCGCCCACAAGGCTTGCTCAGCCGTCGCCGCGGAGCTGCCCGAGAAATACACCGTCCAGCCATTTTCAAAGGTAATGAAGTAGCCGGCCGCGACGCCGCCATACGGCACGGCCGCCGTCGGCGGGCTGAGTTCGGAGCCGTGGACACTTTCGACCGCTCGAACGGTGATGCCTTGCAGGCCGGTAAAACGATCGCCCGGTTGGAAGAAGTTCTTCGGTACCTGGGCGCGCGGAATGCCCTGTTCGACCAACCAGCTATTGACGCCGCCCGACGCGAGAACCGTGGCGCCGGTCTGATTGGCGATCGCGACCGTACTGCCGACCTCGTCGCCATGCCCGTCGGCGACGACGATCAAATCGGCCTTCGCAATATCTTCGGGCTTGATCGGTGAGTCAGGGTTCGACGTGAACGGGTTGGTCAACACGACCTTGCCGGTGGGCGACGTAAGGCGATAGTGCGACCAGCCGAACCATTCCACGGAGACCGATCCACTGCCGGCGGGCTGGGCCGCTGGCGCAGCTGAGCCAGCGCTGACGACAAAGATGCCCAGCGCCGCCAGGCCGAAGAGCAGGAGCAATGCATGCCCGAATGGGCGTCGCATGGTGAGCACTCCTCACACAAGAGATTTGGCCAGGATACGCACTCGCTGGCGCGCCGCAAATTAAGTCTGCTTAGATGCGGACGGATTGGCGAAGCGACAGCTGCGCCAGGGCGGCAGCGGTGTGCGGGCCCGGCGCGGCAGTCTGGAGTCGGGCCAGGTCATCGGGCGTATCGACGTCAAGGGCCAGGCCGAGGCCGGCGCGGACCACGGTGTGGGCCCCGGCGGCCAGGCCGGCGCGGACGTGCCGGCCGACGCTGGGCGGCCCGAAGGCCGGGGCGATCACGTCGGGCGGCCTTAGCAAGAGGGCGTTGGTACCCTGCGCATCTTGGCTGGCGCCGACGACGACGACGCGTGGCGCCTGGCCAGCCGAATCGAGCAGCGCCTGGAGGTCATCCGTCGAGATCAGCGGGACGTCTCCCGGCAGGATGAGGACTGTGCCCGCGCCGCGCGCCCGCGCGGCGGCGATGCCTACGGTGACGGCGGCATTCATGTCGCCCCTACCCGGGTCGGCGATAGCGATTGCCCCGTTGTGTAGCGCCACTGCGCGCGCCGCCGCTTCGTCGATGACCGCCAGCGTGCCGGCAATTGCGTCAGGCCCGTCCGTGGCCAGCGTTCCGTCGCGCCCCTGGCCCAGCGACCGATAGTGCGCCTGATGGCAGACGCTGAGCACGTCACCCAGCATCGCCAGCGCCAGCGAATGCCGTTGGTCGACGCTCAAAGTTCCCGCCAGGCGGCTCTTGGCGGCGCTGCCCACGCGGGCAACCACGACGATCCACACCGAATCAGTCACGCCGTCGAACCAATCGAACCAGTCAAACCAGTCAGCCTTCGGCTTTCAGTCTACGCAACATCCTTTTGGTAGGCTGAATTCCACGATGCAACGAATTGTCGCCCTCGCCGGCGGAGTCGGCGGCTCACGCTTCGCCCGCGGACTCAAAGCAGCCGCACCTGATGCCGATCTGACCGTCCTGGTCAATACCGGTGACGACGTCACCCTGCATGGCCTGCGCATCTCCCCAGATGTCGACACGGTCCTCTATGCCCTGTCAGGTCTGGTCGACGAGAAGCGCGGCTGGGGCCCCGTCGGCGACACTTTTCAGGCCATGGATGCTCTGGAGCGTCTCGGCGGCGAGACGTGGTTCAGATTGGGCGACATCGACCTGGCGACGCATCTCCGCCGGACGGAGCTGCTCCACGCGGGTTGGACGCCGAGTCGGATTACGATGGAATTCGCGCAGCGGCTCGGGATTTCGGGCGTGACGATCCTGCCGATGACCGATTCACCCGTGGAAACCTGGGTGCAGCTCGCCGAGGATGGCCGCTGGGTGCATTTCCAGGAATATTTTGTCCATCGCCGGACCGACGTGCCTATCCGCGCCGTTGAAGTCCGCGGTCTGGCGCAGGCGGCGCCGGCGCCAGGTGTTCTGGACGCCATCGCGGTAGCCGACCTCGTTGTGGTCTGCCCGAGCAATCCGTTCGTCAGCGTCAACCCGATCCTGGACGTGCCCGGCGTGCGCGCCGCGGTCGAGGCCGCCCGCCAGCGCGGTGTGCTCGTGGCGGCGGTCAGCCCGTTGATCGGTGGCGCCACGATCAAAGGCCCGGCGGCGCGCATGCTGAGCGAGCTTGGCTACGCGCCGACGGCGGCCGGCGTTGTATCCGTCTACGGCGGCTTGCTCGACGTGTTTCTGATCGATCCGCGCGACGCCGCGCTCGCCGACGCGATCGTCGCCTACGGCGCCCGGCCGGTTATTGCGGACGCGCTGATGAAGGGCCGCCGCGGCGAAGCGCGCCTGGCGCGCGTCCTGTTAGATGCCTGCGTTAGGGGACGTCGGGCCGCGGATCGCCGGGGCGGAAGTTATCGCGATACGGCATCTAGACCTGGGGCAGGGTCTGGGCGTCCATGCGGTCGCTGTCGGCGATGATCTTGTGCTGGGCGATCACCCAGGCGGTGAGTGCATAGGCTTCGTTCGCGGTCAGCGTCTGCGGCTGGTCGTACGGCATCGAGCCCCAGATGTAGCCGAAGATGGGCGGCGCGTACGGCGCGAAGTTGCCCATGGTGATCGGACCGCCGACCTGCCACGGGACCGGCGCGACCAGCTGCGGGCCGTTCGGCGTGCCCTGACCTTGATCGCCATGGCAGCTCGCGCATTTGGCGGCGTAGATCGGTGCGCCTTCGGCGCCGCTGCCGCTGCCGGCTGGCAGACCGCGGCCGTCGGCCGGGATGGCGAACGCGACAATGTCCGCCGTCGTGGCGGGTCGCCCGAGGCCGAGAATGCCGGCCACGGCTGGGCTCGGCGCGCCGGCCGGGGTGGCGAGCGGCCGCGGACTCGGCGAAGCAGCCGCAACCGGACTGGCCGCTGGGCTCGCCGCCGGACTGGCCGCTGGCTTGGCCACCGGACTGACGACCGGCACTGCGACCGGGCTGGTGGCCGGTGACGACGCTGGGCTGACCGCGGGCTTGGCCGCGGCCGTCGGTGCGCTCGTCGGCGCGACGACGGGGGCCGAAGTGGGCGTGGGCAGTGACGGCGAACACGC
>JAXDMH010000542.1:0-2553 GCA_034666225.1 Myxococcales bacterium | reverse complement strand
GGGCGGTGGTGACGATGCGGGGGCAACTGGGCGCGCTGTGGGCGCAGGTTCCCACGGCGGGGGCGCTGCTGCTGGCGGTGGCCGTGCTGGGGGTCGTCGTCGGCAAGCTGATGCGCGGCGCGACCGGCGATGAACGCCAGCAGCTGGGCGTTCTCATCATTCTTTGTCTGTTCAATATTTTCTTCTGGGTCGGCTTCGAACAGGCCGGCGGCACCATGACCCTGTTTGCCGACAAGCAAACCAATCGCGTGCTGGGCTGGGGCGAAGTCATCGTCACCGCCGTGGTCCAGATCGGCGCCGCCATCAACATTCGCCGCACCACGCGCCAGGAGGTGGGCGGGCGGTACCTGTGGGGGGCGCTGACGATCATCTTCACGCTGACGGGCCTGGCCACGCTGGTCTGGGGGGGATGGACGATCGTCAGCGGCCATCGGTTCGAGATCCCCGCGTCGCTGTTTCAAAGCATCAACCCGTTGCTGATCGTCGCGCTGGCGCCCAGCTTCTCGCGGTTGTGGCTGCGCCTGGATCAGGGGCGCTTTCGTTCCTCGACGCCGACCAAGATGGCGGTGGGGATGATCATCCTGGGCCTGGGATTCATCGTCATGTTCGTCGGGCAGAAGCTGGCCGAGTCGCAAGGCAAGGTGAGCATGGGCTGGCTGGCGGCCGTTTACGCCCTGCACACCATGGGCGAGCTGTGCCTGTCGCCGATCGGTCTATCGATGGTGACCAAGCTGGCCCCGGCGCGCGTCGTCTCGCTGGCCATGGGGCTGTGGTTTGTCTCCAGCGCCATCGCCAACTATCTGGCCGGCAACCTGGAATCGATGCTGGAGAAATCCCACGTCCCGATCTACGGCTTTCTGGTGGTGAGCAGCATCGGTCCGGCGCTGGTGCTGCTGGCGCTGACGCCGCTGCTCAAGCGCTGGATGCACGGCCGGGCGTAGTACCTCGTCGCGGGGATTTTGAAAGGTTGGTTGGTGCCGGCGGATTCGCGTTGGCAGCGACCGTCAGGACCTGGCGGATGATCGCTCCCGCTCACGTTGCGATCCAACCTGTCAAAATCTCCGCGACGACGTGTTATCTAGGGCGCTATTGTCGGCGACGGATGATGGTTTTTCGGCGTGACGACGTGGTTTCGTTTCTCGGCCGCGATTGGGCTGCGAGCCGGCGGCGCAAGAACGAGCACTGGGCTCGACCGCGCAGCGCGAAAGCAAGACTAAAGGCGGCCGACGCTCTCTGGCGCCACATGAAAAGCCTTCGCCCGGAATGGCCGACGCCCGGCGACAGAGCGGCCGACTTCCAGCACCACATCCGGGTGGCTCATCTGCTCGAGAAAGCTGCGTGTGCCTTTCCGAAAAGTACTCGTCGCCGGCGCAGATAAAACGGCGCGACGCTATCTCTGTATTCTCGCCGAGCCGCCCTTGGCGAAATCCTTGACCTGTTCGACGGTGGCCATGGTGGTGTCGCCGGGGTACGTGGTCAGCAGGGCGCCGTGGGCCCAGCCCAGGCGGGTGGCCTGTTCGTGGGTCTCGCCGCTGAGGAGGCCGTAGATGAGGCCGGAGGCGAAGCCGTCGCCGCCGCCCACGCGGTCGTAAACGTCCAGCTCGCAGGTGGGGGTCACGTACGTCTTGCCTTCCAGCCAGGCCACGGCGCCCCATGAGTGGCGGTTGGTGCTGTGCACTTCGCGCAGCGTGGTGGCCACGCCTTTGATGTGCGGGTGTTGTTTCAGCACGCGGTCCATCATCCCGAAGAAGGTGCTGGGATCCAGCTTTGACTTGGTGGCCGCCACTTCGGGACCGGGGACGCCCAGGCCTTTTTGCAGGTCTTCTTCGTTGCCGACGACGATGTCGACGTGGTCGACGATGCGGCGCAAGGTCTCCTGGGCGCGGTCGAGGCCGCCGAAGATCTTCCACAGCTTCTCGCGGAAGTTGAGATCGAACGACACCACGGCGCCGGCCGCCTTGGCCGCCTTCATGGCTTCGATGATGAGGTCGGGCGTGGTGGGCGACAGCGCGGCGAAGATGCCGCCGCTGTGGAACCAGCGCACGCCGCCGGCCATGATCTTGCTCCAGTCAAAGTCGCCGACCTTCAGGCGGGCGGCCGCTTCGTTCGACCGGTTGTAGAACACCACCGGGGCGCGCACGCCGCCGCCGCGATCGCTGTAGACAGTGGCGATGTTGGGGCCGGTGACGCCGTCGTGCGCGAAGCGTTTGTAAAAGGGGCGCACGCCCATGGCGCGCACGCGTTCGGAGACCAGATCCCCGATGGGGTAGTCGACCATCGCCGTGGCGACGCCGGTCTGCAGGCGGAAACAGTCGGCCAGGTTGGCGGCGACATTGAACTCGCCGCCGCTGACGTGGATCTGGCATTCGTGGGCCTTGCGGAAGGGGATGATGCCGGGGTCGAGGCGGTGCACCACCGCGCCCAGCGCCAAGAAATCCAGCGCCCCGTCCGGGCGGATGCTCAAGCTGCCTGACATTCGCGTCTCCTTATTGCGTCTGGATGATCGAGCGCCAGCGGGTGGCGGCTCGGCCGGGTTCGGTGGTCAGACCGGAC
>JAXDMH010000541.1:0-3263 GCA_034666225.1 Myxococcales bacterium | reverse complement strand
ACAACGTCATCGAGGCCAACTTCAAGGCCGCTTCGGTCGATGCGCGGCAGGTTTCGGGCGGCGTCTTCAACGTGGCGTGCGGCGTGGCCACCGATCTCAACCAGGTGGTGGCGCAGATCGGCGACGTCCTGGGCAAGAAGCTCAGCGCCCGCCACGAGCCCGAACGGGTGGGCGACATCAAGCATTCGCTGGCCGACATCAGCGAGGCGCGCCGGCGCCTGGGGTACACCGCCGCCGTCTCATTCGGCGAAGGTCTGCGCCGGACCGTCGAATGGTATAAAAACAAGGCTTGAGCGCCGACGTCCCGACACGCTGCCGCCGTCCGCGGGTGAACCCCGCGTGCTGAGCATGACCGGCTTCGGCCACGGCTCGACGACGGTGGGCGACAAGCGCCTCCGCGTCGAGATTCGCTCGGTGAACCACCGCGGCCTGGATCTCAAGATCCGCGCCCGCGAGCCGGACGCCACCTGCGACGCCGAGATCGCGCGCGCCGTGCGCGGCGTCGTTGACCGGGGCGCCGTCACCGTGCACCTGCGCGACGACAGCGCCGCCGGCGGCGACAGCATCGACGCCGCCAAGGCAAAGGCGACCTTCGCCGAACTGGAGCGGCTGCGCCAGGACCTGGACATCGCCGCGCCGGTCGACCTCACCACCGTGGTGGCCTTCATGGGCGTCTCGCGCGGTCCGGGCTTGACCGGCGAAGCGCTGTGGGAAGCCTTGCGGCCGGCGGTCATGGCCGCCCTGGAAGAGCTGCGCCAGACCCGGCAGCGCGAGGGGATGGACCTCGCCGAAGACTTAAAGGTTCGCATTAAGAATCTTGAAACCATTACCCTTCGTCTGGAATCTGACTCAGCTGTGCTGCCCGAACGATTCGCGCAGCGCCTCTCGGACCGGCTGGGGGCCGTGCGCGGCCAGGCCGCCATCGACCCGGGGCGCCTTGCGCAGGAAGTGGCCCTGATGGCCGAACGGCTGGACGTCAGCGAGGAGCTGGTCCGCCTGCGGACGCACCTGCGTCACCTTGCCGACATCTGCCACGCCGAGGGGGCCGTCGGTCGCAAGCTGGACTTCGTCATTCAAGAGGTCGGGCGCGAGCTGAACACCATCGGGTCCAAGGCGCAGGACGCCGGCGTGGCCGGGTTGGTCATCGACGGCAAGGTGGAACTGGAGAAGCTGCGCGAGCAGGCGCAGAACATCGAATAGCCGCCGATTGGCGATGGCTGGGCAGCGACGCGACGAGCGGCTGCGAATGAGGCAAAATACAGGTAATGACAGAAATCATTGCGGGACCGCGGCGAGGCATCCTTCTGGTCATCTCGTCACCGTCGGGGGCGGGCAAGACCACCCTGGCCCGGGCGGTGGCCCAATCAGAACGGCTGGAGTTCTCGGTCTCGTACACCACGCGGGCGCCGCGGCAGGGCGAGCGCGACGGCGTCGATTACAAGTTCGTGACCGACGACGAGTTCAGCGAGATGGTCGGCCGCAAAGAGTTCGCCGAGTGGGCCATCGTCCACGGCAAGCGCTATGGCACCGCGGTCCACACCGTCAACCGCGCGCTGGACGACGGCAAGGACTACCTGTTCGACATCGACTATCAGGGCGGCGCCCAGATCCGTCGGCAGTGGCCGGAGGAGAGCGTGCTGGTCTTCATCTTGCCGCCGTCGATGGCCGAGCTGGAGCGGCGGCTGCGCCGGCGCGCCACCGATTCGCACGAGGCCATCGAACGCCGTCTGGCCATGGCCAAGCGCGAGCTGGAACACTATGACGAGTACGACTATCTGGTGGTGAACGACAATCTGGAGACGGCGCTGAAAGAGCTGTCGTCGATCTACGTGGCGGCGCGCTGTGCCCGCACGCGCAGCGGGCATCTTGGGCAGGCGCTGCTTGCCGAGGCCAACCTGGTTCAAGAGCAAGAGCACGGGCAAGATCTGGCGGAAGACTCGACAGGAGAAGGGCGGCCACCACCGGCGCAATGACCAACGTTCAAGAAATCTGCACGTCGGTCTCGGGGTACGATCCGGGAGCCGACCTCAGCCTGATCCAGCGCTGTTTCGAATTCGCCGCCGCCAGGCACGCCGGCCAGAAGCGGCGGTCGGGTGACCCCTATGTGGTCCATCCCGTGGGCGTGGCCCGCATCATCTCGGACTTGCGCCTGGACGTGCCGTCGATCTGCGCCGGCCTCCTTCACGACTGCGTCGAGGACACCAGCGCCACCGCGGAGGACATCGGGCAACTGTTCGGCACCGAGATCCAGTTCCTGGTCGAGGGCGTCACCAAGCTGGGGCAGATCCCCTGGACCACGCGCGAGGAGCGCCAGGCCGAGAACTTTCGCAAGATGCTGCTGGCGATGGCGCGCGACATTCGCGTCATCCTCATCAAGCTCGCCGACCGCGTCGACAACATGCGCACGCTGCAGTTCATGCCGCGCGACAAGCAAGAGCGCATCGCCCGCGAGACGCGCGAGATCTACGCGCCGCTGGCCAATCGCCTGGGTATCCAGTGGATGAAGCTGGAGCTGGAGGATCTCTGCTTTCAGTATCTGGAGCCCGAGGATCACAAGCAGCTCACCGGCCGCATGGCCGAGACGTCGACGGCGCGACAGCAGTACATCGACGAGGTCTGCGCCAAGCTGCGCGTCGCCCTGACCGAAGCGGAGATCACCGCCCAGGTGTCGGGGCGGGCCAAGCACCTGTGGTCGATTCATCAGAAGATGAAGAAGACCGCACGCGATCTGGAGCAGATCTATGACGTGATCGCCTTTCGGGTGATCACCGAGTCGGTGCGCGATTGCTATGCCGTGCTGGGGGTGGTGCATTCCAGCTGGACGCCGATCCCGGGCCGCTTCAAGGACTTCATCGCGCTGCCCAAACCCAACCTCTACCAGTCGCTGCACACCACGGTGATCGGCCCCCGATCAGAGCGGATGGAGGTGCAGATCCGCACCCAGGAGATGCACCGCATCGCCGAGCAGGGCATCGCCGCCCACTGGAAGTACAAGGAACGCAAGCCGCTGGGCGACGACGACAACAAGGCCTTCGCCTGGTTGCGCCAGCTCATGGAGTGGCAACGCGACCTGAAGGATCCGACCGAGTTCATCGAGAGCGTGAAGATCGACCTCTTTCAGGACGAGGTCTTTGTCTTCACGCCCAAGGGCGACGTCAAGGCGCTGCCCAAAGGGTCGACGCCGATCGATCTGGCCTACGCCATTCACTCCAAGGTCGGCGAGCACTGTTCGGGTGCGCGGGTCAACGGCCTCATCGTGCCGC
>JAXDMH010000540.1:0-4354 GCA_034666225.1 Myxococcales bacterium | reverse complement strand
GATTGAGGGGGGATCCGAGACTAAGTCGTCTCGAACTCAGCACATCGATCACATCCCCCTACCGAACAGGCCGCGGCGAACCAAACGCGCGCCAAAACACTGCGTTACCCCGCAAAAATGCGGACTTTCCCACCAGTCCCGGAGTTTCTGCCCAAAAACGGGCAGTGTCAGGCAGAGACTACAGTCGGTCGCGAGCGGTCCGCCTAGGCGACCAGCCCGGAAAGCGGCCCGGTACAGAGCTCCGGGATACCGAAGGTCTTCACGTCGTCCATTCCCATTGCGTTGCAGACAGAGACCAACAAATTATTGTGAGCCTGATCTTTGTACTGGAGATAACGCCCGGTCTTGAAATAGCCGCCGCCGCCAACCAGCACCCAGGGAATGTCTTTGTACGTGTGGCTGTTGCCAATGCCCAGTTCGTTTCCCCACAGCAAGAGCGTGTTGTCCAGAACGGTCCCGCCATTGACGTCCGCGGCGGCCGCCAGCTTGTCCAGCAGGTAAGCAACCTGCTGGCCGTGCCAGACGTTGATCTTGATCAGCTTCTCGGTCGCCGCCGCGTCGTTGTCACCGCTGTGAGACAGCGTGTGGTGCTCTTCGTTGACGCCGGCGAAGGGAAAGTATTGCCAGCTGTCCGCGTTCGACCACATGAACGTCGACACCTTGGTCAGATTGCAGCTGTGGGCCAGCACCATCAGGTCGGTCTGCAACTGCCCGATGGTGGCAAAGTTCGCCAAGGCGCCGGAATCCATCTTGGCGGGCAGCATGGGCGCCTTGCAGGAGGCGGCGGCGTTGTTCAGCTGCTGCTCCAGGCCGGCGATTCCGGTCAGGTGGGCGTCCAGACGAACCTTGTCGCTGGTGCTGATACGAGCCTTCAGACGACCGATGTCGTCCTTCAAGAAATCGAGGACGCTCTTCCGTTCCGCCGTCAGCTGCGTCAGCTGCGCCGACGTCAGATCGGCGTTGGCGAACATACGTGTGAACATCTGCCACGGGTCCTGCACCGGCAGGTTGGGCATATTGGCGCCACCGTACGAAATGCACCGCAGCGGCTCCTGTCCGATGGTGCGAACGCCAAACTCCAGCGACTTGAACGTGGTCATGCCACCGATGCGTTCGCGGATGGCGTGATCCACCGACTCGCGATCAGCCCAGCCAGCCGGCCCGCCCGCGCCCGAGAAGCTGCCGGGCAACAGCGAACCGCCCGTCAACATGCCACCCGGGCCCTTCATGTGCGGCCCGCCCGGCTTGTTGGCGCCGATGGTGGACGTCATGTGAACGCCCTTCAGCACCAGCATCTTGTCCGTGTACTTCGCCAGTGGCATCAGAATCCGCCCCAGCGTCAGGGGCGAATCCGGGGCCGTGCCGGGCGGAAAGAACGCCGATGGGATGGTGCCGTTGGCGGAGAAAAGACCGATGAAACGCTTTGCCCCCGCCCCCGCCGCGCTGGCTCCGAACGCGGTGGCCGGACGCCAGATGGGACTGGTCAAAGCCACCGCAGTGGCCCCCATCCCCCGCAGCAGACGACGACGGCTGATACGGGTACGCGAATCGATCACGGGTGGGCGGTTCATGGTGACACCTGCGAATCCAGAGGACGTCGATAGAGGAAAGCGTCGGTTTGGATCAACGCCAGCGGGAGGCTGTTCAGGCTGCCGCTGTCAGCGCGGAACTTGGAGACCAGCGCGGTCATGGAGCAGCCGTCCACGTCCTGTTCAAACCGGCTGAGCATGAAACGGAACCACTGCCGGGCCATGCACTCTTCCACGCCCTTGCTGGCGGCCAGCTTCTGTCCCAGCTCGACCACGCCGTTGAACTTGCCGGCGACGTCGGAGGGTGCGTTCACCTCGCCGCTGGAATCCACCGGCTGACCGTTGTCCGTCGCGCGATAGTGGCCGAGGGCATCGTAGCTTTCGAAGCCGAGACCAATCGGATCGATCAGCGTGTGGCAAGTGCTGCAGGACGGATCAACTTCGTGCTGCTTGAACCGCTCGCGGGTCGACACGCCCGGCTGCGTGTCGGGAGGCTTTGGCACATTGGGCGGCGGCGGGGGCAGCGGCTGGCACAGCATCTCTTCGCGCACGAACTTGCCGCGATAGATCGGCGAACTGGAGTCCGGTTTGGCCAGCATGCTGAGGAACGCCGGCATGGTCAGCAGACCGGAAGGAGCTCCGCTGTTGCTGCCCTGGGGCTGCACGGGCTGGACGGTCGTGCCGGTCGTCGTGGTGCCGTAATACGGAGCCAGATCCTGGTTGGCGAACACCTTCGACGACGTCAGCAGCGACGCCAGCCGGCCGCCCTGGGCGCCCAGCACGTCGTCGAAGAACGCGCGCGCTTGATCGATCATCGACGTCTTCAGCGTCGAGCCGTCCCACTGTGGGAAAAGGGTCGGGTCCTTGACCAGCCCGTCGACATCCGACAGGTGAATCCACGACTCGAGGAAGCGCCGCACCACCGTCACGCCCTTTGGATCGGCCAGCATGCGCGGCAACTGCGCGGCCACGCCTTCTTTCGTCGACAGCATCCCCGCCGTGGCGGCCGCCATCAACTTGTCGTCAGGCATGGTGTTCCACAACGCATACGACATCCGTGTGGCAACCTCGAAGCCCGACAGCTTGACAGCGTCGGCCGCGACCTTGTCCGTGGTCCCCACCTCGACGCGATAAAGAAACCGCGGCGACTGCAACATCGCCCGCAGCACCAACTCGATCCCGTGTTGATAACTGGTGGTCATGCCGGTATCGAAGACGACCAGGTGTCGCTCGATATCGGCGGCATCGGTGACGGGCGCGCGATAGGCCTTCGCACCGAAGGACTGAACGAAGGTCCGTGCGCAGGTTCGCTTGTCGGCGCCCGTGGCGCAGGGAGCCAGGCTGTTAAGGGTATTGGCGTTCGCCACCACCGTAGAGCCCACCAGATCGGCCGCCTTCTGGAAGGCTTCCAGATCCACCGCACCCACATCGGCCTGCACCAGCCCGAACGCTGACGCGCTGCTGCCGCCGGCGAACAACGAAGGCAGCGACGGAATATTGCCCACGAGGTCGTTCATCGTGTTCAGATACTGATCCGATGAAAGCAGCCGCATCGGCGACGGACCGGGTTCAATCGCGCGCTTCTGGCACGCCTCCGTCGTCGGCAGCGTCGGCAAACCGGTGGTTCCGCTGGTCCCTCCGACGCCCGCCCCACCCTGACCAGTGTGAATATCACCCGGTTGGCTATTGCCGTCGCCTATCCTTCCGGCCACGCAGCCCGAGAAGACAGCCAGTGCCCAGAACCCCAGAAAACAAGCAGGTGTCCGCACAAGACCTAAGAACCCTGAACGGGTCAACACGGTCCACTCCCGCAAAGAGGCGAATATCTGCCTGCTGACGAGGGCAAGTGCGTCCAATACTATCAAGGTGATATTGCTCAAGCGAGACAACTCTGCAGGCCAAGCCGACACCCGGCCCCCGTCGATGACGGACGACCGGCTGTGCGATGCGTTGGCCTCGGGGGAAGGCTGGGCAGCCGACGTTTTATACGACCGTGTTGAAGAAATTGTCGGCACCGTCCTGTTTCAGGTTATCGGCCCAGCTGACCACGAACGTGATGATCTAATTCAGCAGGCGCTGGAAAAGGTCATCAGTACAGTGGTTTCCGGTCAGTTCGGGAGACGCTGCAGCTTGAAATCGTGGGCCGCCTTGATCACGCAACACGTCGCCTTTGACGCCCTCCGTCTGCGCGCGCGCGAGCGAACGGTCCTCGATCGCTCGGTCGTTCCCGAGACACTGGAGCTGGTTGCCACCAGCGACGAGACGCCAGAGCTAGCGGTGGACATGCGACGGCGCATGGAAAGCCTGCGGGCCGCCCTGTCGGCGACCAAGCGAGATCGCGCCGAGGCGGTGCTGTTGCACGACGTCTTGGGACACGAACTGACGGAGATCGCCCAGATGACCGGCGTGTCGGTCGCCGCGGCCCAGTCGCGGTTGGTGCGTGGAAGACGGGATGTGGTGAGTCGGATGAGGTCTGCGGAAGCGAAAGGAAAGGGGCGGAAGAAATATGGATGAGCAGAAATTAGGAGCCTATCTAAACGAAATGCGAAGTCTGGTGAGACGCACCGAGAGTCTCAGCGCGCGCACTTTGCGTCGGCAACGGCTGATGCCCGGGCTGCGCCAGTTCGTCGTCGAGGAACACGCGCGACGACAACGACTTCGCCTTTGGAAGAAGATCGAAATCGGGACGCTGACCATCGGCGCAGCCGCGGCCATCTTCGCCATCGCCATCCGACCGATGATAAAGACCGAGACGGCTGTCGTTTCCCCGACGTTGTCAGTGGCCGAGGTCGGCGTCGCCGTCACCAAGGGCACGGTGATCGTCA
>JAXDMH010000539.1:0-4847 GCA_034666225.1 Myxococcales bacterium | reverse complement strand
TTCTCGCGCGCGATGGCCCGCACATCAGTGCCCAGGTATTCGGTGTGGTCGAGGGCGATGCTGGTGACGGCGGTGGCCACCGGCTGGCAGGTGGTCACCGCGTCCAGACGCCCGCCCAGGCCGGTCTCCAGAATCGCCAGGTCGACCCCTTCCTCGGCCATCAGCAGAAACGCCAGCACCGTGGTCACTTCGAAATACGTCAGCGGCACGCCGGTGGCGGCGACCCGCCGATCCAGCGCCGCCAGCCGCTCCCCGTCGGCCTCGACGTCGCCGACGCGGATGCGCTCCGTGAATCGGCTCAGGTGCGGCGACGTGAACAGGCCGGTCTTCCAGCCGGCGGCGCGCAGGATGGCGTCGGTCATGGCCGCGGTCGATCCCTTGCCGTTGGTGCCGGCGATCTGAACGGCTGGAAACCGCCGCTCGGGCGAGCCCAGCCGCTGCAACGCCTCGCGCACGCGCCCCAGGCCAAGATCGACGCCCAGCGTGCGCAGGCCGTCCAGGCGCGCCAGGAAAGCCGGATAGTCGCGATCGTCGCCCATTTTCGCCGAAATTCCGATCCCAGGCGCCGGCGGTCAGCGCCCGCGCGGGCCCAGCATGCGCACCAGGCTGGCCAGCATCGGTCGCATCTCGCGCCGCGAAACGATGCGATCCAGAAAGCCGTGCTCCAGCAAGAACTCCGCGCGCTGGAATCCCGGCGGCAGACGCTGGCGGATGGTGTTCTGGATGACGCGCGCCCCGGCGAAACCGATCAACGCCTTGGGCTCGGCGATGATCACGTCGCCCAGCATGGCAAAGCTGGCGGCCACCCCGCCCGTCGTCGGATGCAGCAACACGGAGATGTACGGGATCCCCGCCTCGCGCAGACGGCCCAGCGCCGCCGACGTCTTCGCCATCTGCATCAGCGACAGCACGCCTTCCTGCATGCGCGCGCCGCCCGACGCCGAAAAAACGATGGACGGCACGCGCCGCTCCAGGGCGCGTTCATAGACGCGGGTGATCTTTTCGCCGACCACCGAGCCCATGGAGCCGCCCATGAAATCGAACACGAAGACGCCCACCTCGACCGGCTGCCCTTCGATGAGGCCGCCCCCCGAACGGACCGCGTCGCCGCCCGGCACGTCCGACGCCTTCTTGGCGGCGCGCAGCCGATCGACGTAACGTTTCGTGTCGCGAAACGCCAGCGGGTCGATGCTGTCGATGGTGGCGTCTTCTTCGGCGAAGCTGCCCGGGTCCAGAATCAGCGCCAGCCGCTGGGCCGCCGTTATCGGAAAGTGGTGGTCGCACTGCGGGCAGACGTGATCGGTCTTTTCCAGATCGGCCGTCAACAGAGCGGCGCGGCACCCCGGGCATTTGGTAAATACGCCCGCGGGGACACTGCGCTTCTCAGTCCCCAGATCGTCTTCTTTGTCGTCCCGTTTGTACCAGACCATCAAGAAGGACGGGAGAATACCTCAGCGGCGGTGCGGAACGCTCGTCGGTGTTCGTTTTAATTTGTTATGCTGCGCGCGTGCATTTTGGCTCTTGGCACCCCATAACCGAAGCGAGCTCGCTGGCGCCGGAAACTTCCGGCGTCATGCAGGTCCGCGCCGAGGGGGTGATGGATTATGAGACCGGGCGCAGCGCCATGGTCCTTTACGCTTGCTCGCCGCCGGGCGAAACGTTGCGCGCCTTTGTGGGCGGCCGCGGGGGGCGCCAGCTGCGACGGGCGGTGGCCGCCGGCGCCCGCTGGATCCGCTTCGCCGAGGCGACCGAGCCAGAGGCCGAGCTGGACCGCCTGCTGCGCGGGTTCGTGGAACGATTCGGTTCCCCCCCCATCAGCAACGCCGCGGGTGCCCGGCGCAATCGACCCGACGAGGATTGACAGCATGTCAGACAGCAAGCGCCCCGGGCTGACCTATCGCGAGGCCGGCGTCGACATCGATGCCGGCGACAACCTGGTCGACCGCATCAAACCCCACGTCAAGCGCACCATGCGCCCCGAGGTGCTGGCCGACGTGGGCGGCTTCGCGGCGCTGTGTGGCCTGCCCGCCGGCTATCGCGAGCCGCTGCTGGTGTCGTGCACCGACGGTGTCGGAACGAAACTGAAGCTGGCGTTCATCAGCGGCCAGCACGACACCGTGGGGATCGATCTGGTGGCCATGAACGTCAACGACCTGGTGGTCTCGGGCGCCGAGCCGCTGTTCTTCCTGGATTACTTTGCCTCGGGGACGCTGGACGTGGGCGTGGCCGAACAGGTCATCGCCGGCATCGCCGACGGCTGTCAGGAGGCGGGCTGCGCGCTCATCGGCGGCGAGACCGCCGAGCTGCCCGGCTTTTACCCGGCCGGCGAATACGATCTGGCTGGATTCTGCGTGGGCGTGGTGGAGCGCAGCCGCCGCGTCGACGGACGGGCCATCAAAGCGGGCGATCGTTTGCTGGGGCTGGCCTCGTCGGGATTTCATTCCAACGGCTATTCCCTGGTGCGACGCGTGTTCCTGCAGCACATGGGGCTGGGCCTGGACGCCGCCCTGCCCGGCCTGGATGTGCCACTGGGCCAGGCGCTGTTGCGCCCGACGCGCATCTACGTCAAGGCGGTGCGCGCCCTGGAGAAGGCCGACCTTCTGCACGGGGCCGCCCACATCACCGGCGGCGGCCTCATCGACAACCCGACGCGCATGCTGCCGGCCGGCGCCAAGCTGAAGCTGAAGATTCGCCTTGGTTCGTGGGAGATCCCGGCCCTGTTCGACCTGCTGGCCCGCGGCGGCGGAGTGGCCCCCGAAGAGATGCTGCGCACCTTCAACATGGGCATCGGCATGGTGGTCTGCGTTCCCAAGGGACGCGTCGCCGACGCGCGCGCCCTGCTGGAAGCGCAGGGCGAGCGGGTCTTCGACATCGGCGAGGTCGCGGACAGCACCGTCGTCGACGGCCCGGTCGAATTCGTCGGTCATCTGCCCATCGCCGGCCGCCCCCAGGGTCAGGATCGCCCGTGAGGGTGGGCGTCCTCGCCTCGGGCAGCGGGACGAACCTCCAGTCCTTGATCGACAGCGCGGCGCGCGCGGCGCTGGGCCCGGCCACGCTGGCGGTGGTGGGCGTGAACGTCCCCGGCTGCGGCGCGCTGGGGCGGGCGCAGGCGGCCGGCGTCCCCACGTTCGTCGTCGACCACCGCGAATTCGAACAGCGGGCGCTGTTCGACCAGGCATTGCTGGGGGCCTTGCGGCTGCACGAGGTCGAGCTGGTGGTGCTGGCCGGGTTCATGCGGCTGCTGGGCGCTGATCTGCTGGCGGCGTTTCCGGGGCGGGTCATCAACGTTCACCCTGCCCTGTTGCCGGCCTTTCCCGGCGTTCACGGCCAGGCGCAGGCGTTCGCTTATGGTGTAAAAATCGCCGGCTGCACCGTGCATTTCGTCGACACCGGCGTCGACAGCGGTCCGGTCATCGCCCAGGCTGCGGTGCCGGTGCTGGACGACGACGACGCAGAGGCGCTGCGCCTGCGCATCCTGGCCGAAGAGCACAAGCTGTTGCCGGTGGTGGTGCGGGCCATCGCCGAAGGGCGGGTCGCCGTGCAGGGGCGACGCGTGCGCGTGGCCGGTGAACATTCTACCGCCGGGCTGCTGACCAGCATCTGACGTCGTATCCTTCGTCGCGCGCCTCCCATGGACACGAATTATTACGACGTCATTGTCTGCGGCGGCGAGCTGACCGGCCTCATCGCCGCGGCGCTGCTGGGCCGGCGCGGTTTTCGCGTGCTGCTGGTGGGGCACGACGCCGACCGCCCGACCTTCGAGGCGGGCGGTCACACGCTGCCGCGCGGTCCGGCGCTGCTGCCGTCGCTGGATTCGCCGCCGGTGGCCCGCGTGCTGAGCGAGCTGAACTGTGTCCAGGTGGTGCGCCGCCGCGCCCCTGCCCTGCACCCCGGTTTTCAGGTGGCGCTGCCCAAGCACCGGTTTGATGTCCCCGCCGACGACGAGGCCTTGCTGACCGAGCTGCGTCGTGAATTCCCCGCCGACGCGGCCACCATCATGTCCGCCACCGCGCGCCTGGGCGAGACCAGCGCCGTTCTGGAGCCGGTGCTGGGATCAGAGCTGACCTTGCCGCCCGACGGATTCTGGGAACGGCGCGAGGTGGCTCGCCTGGAATCGCTGCTGCCCAAGCTGGGCACTGACCTTCTGTCCCCGCTGCCGCCCGAGCATCCCTGGCGCGCGGTGGTGGCGGCGCCAGCGGCCCTGGCCGGCGCCCTGGGGCCAAGCGATCTGGGCACGGTCGGCCAGGCGCGCTCGTTCGCGCTGGCCCGCCGAGGGTTGCACCGGCTGGAGGGGGGAACCACGGCGCTGCACGCGCTGTTTCTCGACAAGCTGGGAACGTACGCCGGCGAAAAACGCGAACGGCTGACCCCCATCGAGATCGTGCAGAAGCGGGGCAAGGCCGTGGGCATCCGCTTTCGCCCGCGCGACGAGACCATCGGCGCCGAGCACCTGATCTGGGCCGGCCCGGCGGCGGCCATGTACGCCCTGTGCGGCGAAAAACCGCGCAAGGGGCGCGAGATGTCGGGCGGCCTGCACGTCGCCTGCTATCGCTATGGACTGGCCCTTCTGGTCGCCGCGGAAGCCATTCCGGAGGGGATGGGCAGCCGGGTTTTTCTGATCGCCGATCCCAATCGCCCCCTGCTGGAAGAGAACGCCATCGCCGTCACCGTGGGGCCCAGCAGCGCGCGCGAGGGCGGGCGCGTGCACATCTGGGCCGAGTGCCTGGTCCCCGCCCCCGCCGTCGACGGCGGCCCCGGCTATCTGCGCGCCGTGCGCGGGCGCGTGCGCAAGCAGCTGGCGAAATTGATCCCGTTCTTCGCCGAGCACCTGCTTGTTCTCGCTTCGC
>JAXDMH010000538.1:0-16729 GCA_034666225.1 Myxococcales bacterium | reverse complement strand
ACGGACCGGACCAAATACTGGTGCCCGTTCCCGGGCGTCGACGCCTATCCCCTGATCATCACCCCCGACGCCAACGCCACGGCGCCCTTCAAGATCAAATACACCATCAGCAAGACTTCAACCTGATCCCGTTACGCGCGGAGCGACGGTGGTACCCCGATTGAACGGCGACTTTCGCGCGTTTGCGTTCCTCTGGCGAGGACCGCCCTATTAAAAAAAGTCCGAAAAAAGAGCGCTCCGTAACGAGCGCAAACGCGCGAAAGCCGCCGTTCAATCAAGCCGCCTCCCTCGCACCGCGCGTAACGGGTTCCCGTTCGAAGATGTGCCGGTGATGAGAGGCAGTTTACTGCGGGACGTCCCACCATTTGCTGAGGTTGGCCTGAGAGCGACGGGGCTGCTGCGAATAGTGGGAGACGTCGTTGAACAACATCAAGCGGGCCCGCACGGGGCCCTTGAAGTCGACGACGTTCAGGCAGGCCGGCGATTGATCGAGGCGATCTCGGTAACCGCGGGCG
Organism: Myxococcales bacterium; assembly: GCA_034666225.1. Classification (GTDB taxonomy): domain Bacteria; phylum Myxococcota_A; class Polyangia; order Fen-1088; family Fen-1088; genus DATKEU01. Next base: position 16,214 of record JAXDMH010000538.1, on the reverse strand, counting down.
TCGAAGCCGAGGAGGCTGGACAGCAAGATGCGCAACGTCGCCTTGTGTGACACCACCAGCACGTTCTGGCCGGCGTGGGCCACGACGATCTCGCGAATCACCGGCAGGGCGCGCGCCAGGACGGCCACGCCCGATTCGCCGTTTTCGGGGGCGAAGGTGAAGGGATCGGCGTCCCAGGCGTGGTACTCGTCGGCGAATCGGGTTTCGACCTCCTGGCGGGTCAGGCCCTCCCAGCGACCGTGGCTGATCTCGCGCAGGCCGTCGCGGTGGATCAGCTTCAGGCTGTGCGGCTCGGCCAGGATGCCGGCGGTCTCCACCGTGCGGCCGAGCGGGCTGCAGTACACCGCCGAGATCGATTCGTTGGCCAGCCGCCGCGCCAGATAGCGCACCTGCTGGCGGCCTTCTTCCGACAGATCGACGCCCACCGACCCCGAGAAGCGATCCTCGGCGGTCAGCTGGGTGGCGCCGTGGCGAACGAGGAACAGACGCGTGGTCGCCAGCTTGCTCATCTGCGACGCGCTCACTGGGGCGTGTTCCATCCGCCGACCTCGTCCGTCAGCACGTCAGCTTCCTTGGGTCCCCAGCTGCCGGGTTCATACGGGTACATCGGGCTTGGTCCGTGAATCACCGGATCGACGATGGCCCAGGCAGCCTCGACCACGTCCTGACGGGCGAACAGCGTCGGATCGCCGGCCATGGCGTCGCCCAGCAGGCGCTCGTACGCGTCCATGCTGCCTTCCGAGCCCTGCGCCGGCGTCTCCGACACGCGCAGCTCGACCCGCTGGCCCACCATCGCCTCGCCGGGGGTCTTGGCCCGCGCCGCCAGCGCGATGACCACCTCGGGGCTCAGGCGCAGTCGGACCCAGTTGCCCACGGACGGCGGCGGCTCCTTGAACACCACCGCGGGTGGATTCTTGAACTCGACGATCACCTCGGTGACGGTCTTGGCCAGGCTCTTGCCGGCGCGCACGTAAAACGGAACGCCTTCCCACCGCCACGAATCGACGTGCAGGCGCAGCGCCGCGTAGGTGGCCATGTACGAATCGGGGGCCACGCCGGGTTCGTCGCAGTAGCCATTGAACTGTCCGCGGATCATGTTGTCGACGCTGAGCGGGCGCACCGTGCGCAGCACCTTGGCCTGCTCGTCACGGATGCCTTCGCCGTAGGCGTGCGACGGCGCCTCCATGGCCAGGTAGCTGACGATCTGCAAGAGGTGGTTCTGGATGACGTCGCGAACGACGCCGGTCTCCTCGTAGAACTTGCCGCGCCCTTTGACCCCAAAGCTCTCCGCCATGGTGATCTGTACGTTCTCGATGTAGTTGCGGTTCCACACCGGCTCCAGAAAAGCGTTGGCGAACCGAAAATAAAGAATGTTCTGGACGGCTTCCTTGCCCAGGTAATGGTCGATGCGGAAGATGCATTCTTCGGCGAACGCCTGGTGCAGCACCTGATTGAGCGACCGCGCCGACTCCAGGTCGCGCCCGAACGGCTTTTCCACGATGACGCGGGCGTTGGTGGACAGGCCAGCGCCTTCGAGCTGCTTGACCACGTTGGGGAACATGCTGGGAGGGATGGCCAGTTATTGGGCGGGGCGCGCCACGCCCGCCAGCTCCTTGCGCAAGGCCACGAACGTCGCGGCATCGTTGTAATCACCGTCGACGTAGCGCAGCTTTTCGCAAAGCACGGCGAACGCCGTATCGTCGACGCCGCCGCCGTGTTCCTTGACGCTGGCCCGGGCCCGTTCCACCAGCTGCTCGCGCGTCCATTCCGATTTGGCCACGCCTACCACCGGAAAATTCAGGCGCTTGCGCCGCGCCATGCTGTGCAGCGCCGGAAAGATCTTCTTGTATGCCAGGTCGCCGGTCGCTCCGAAGAACACCAGCGCATCCGATCGCGGCCGTTCGTCTTTTCCCATCGCCGCCCGAGAGTACCGCAGACCGAGCTGCTTTTTGCCTATTTGGGCGGGAAGGTCCCAGCCGCGTGGCGCAAGGCCAGGTCGGCCGCCGCCACGTCATAGTGGGCCTGGGCCAGGCCCACCTGAGCGCCCACCAGCGCGTCCTGCGCTTGCAACAGATCGACCTGCGTGACGGTGCCGGCCTCGTACTGGACGCGCACCAGGCCGAGGGCTTCCATGGCCAGCGTCACCGAACGTTCGGCGACGGCCAGACCTTGCTGCTTGGTCTCCAGGTTGCGGCGGCCATCGGCCAGGTCGTCGCGGATGGTGTCGCGCAGAACTTCGGCGCGGGCGGTGGCCTCTTCGGCCTGCGCGGCGGCGATGTGTCGCAAGGCGTCCCGCGTGCCGCCTTCGAACAACACCCAGTCGAGCTGGGCGCCGTAGGCCCAGGAGTGACGGTCTCCGTGAAAGTTGTCGTAATTGAAGATGTGGACGTTACCGAACGCCGACAGAGTGGGCGCCCAACGCCAGCCGTTGGCCCGGCGCTGCGCGTCCGCCGACTGAGCGCTCAGTTCCAGCGCCCGAAACTCCGGCCGCAGGTGCAAAGCCATTTGCAGCTCATTCTCATCGTGGCGCTCGACCGGGATGGCGGGGGCTCGAACCCGGAACGGCTCCTGCCTCTGAATCAGCGTTGCCAGCGCCCGGTAGGTCTTCAGTTGGCCGAAGGCGGCCTCGCGCACCGCCTGCTCCGCTTGCACCAGGGCCAGTTCTGCCCGGTCGACGTCCACCTTGGTGACGGTGCCGGCCTGAAAACGCACCCTGGCGTTCTTCATGGTGGCATTGGCCACGGAGACGTTCGACTGGCGGGCGAGAAAAACCTCGTCCGCGATCGATGCCGCATAGAAAAGCTGCGCAACGCTAAGCAGAACGGACGCGTCGGAAACCTCGAAGCTAGCTTCGGCGCCCTTCTCCGTCAGTTTCACCGCCTCCAGCGCCGGATAGGCTGGCGGCGAAATCAAAGGCATCGTGGCATTGATGGCACCGTCGAACTGATCGACGGGTTGGATAAGCAAGGGGCCATTCGGCGTGGCAAATTCCACCTTGGTGTAGTTCTTCGTGTACTTTCCCTGCACCGCCACCGTCGGAAACAGCGACGCCCACGCTTGCTCCACCGAGGCCTGCGCCTGCAACAGTCTGGCCCGTTCCGCCACCAGGCTCTTGTTGCGCTTGCGCGCCAGGGTCAGCACCTGCTCCAGCGTCAATTCGGGAAGGCTTTCGTCGGCGGCCAGCGCCAGCGATTGGAACACCGGCGCTGCGGCGACCAGCATGGCCGCCGCTGTCAGGATCATCGTTCGTGTTTTCATGAAGCTGCCTTGGCCTCTCGTGGCGGGTGACTCTCGACGTGGTCGCCCACCTCGGGGATGCCTTCGATCTCGTCAGCGCCGGTCTCGGACGCCAGGCGCGGTTTGATGCGGAGGAAGCGTCGCGACCAGGCCGACAGATCGTCGAACAATGAATAGACGACGGGCGTCGCCAGCAGCGTCAGCAGCAGCGACAGGATCTGACCACCCACCACCGGACCGGCCGTGGCGCGGTTGAACTCGGCGCCGATGCCCTTTGACGTCACCAGCGGCAACATGCCGGCCACGAAGGCCATCGTCGTCATCAGGATCGGCCGCAGACGATCGCGGTTGCCGTGCAGGATGGCGTCGCGCCGGCTGTGCCCTTCGCGGCGTAGCTGGTTGATGTGGTCGATCTGCAAGATCGAATTCTTTTTCACGACGCCGAACAACACCAGGATCCCCAGCATCGTGAAGATGTCCAGCGACTGCCCGAAGATCAACAGCGAGATCAGCGCGAACGGCACGGTCAACGGCAACCCCAGCAAGATGGTGATGGGATGCAACCACGATTCGAACTGGGCCGCCAAGATCAGGTACATGAAGATGAAGGCCATGCCGAACGCCATCAGGAAGGCCCCGCCGGTGCGCTTGATCTCCTTCGACTGACCGAACGGCGCGAACCGATACTGCGACGGCAGGTTCATGCCCTTGACGATCTTCTCCATCTCCACGCCGACCTCGTTCGAACCGACGCCGGGGATGGTGTTGGCAAAGAACGTCACCTGGCGCTGCCGGGCCAGGCGATCGATCTTCGACGGCCCCTCGGCCGCCTTGAGATCGACCACGTCCAGCAGCGGCACCGTCCCCAGGCGGCTGGACGGCACCGTCAGCAACGACAGCGCCTCGGTGCTGGACCGGAACTTCTCCTGGGCGCGCACCAGGATGTCGTACTCGCGCCCTTCTTCTTCATAGCGCGACACCTTGACGCCGCCGATCAGCAGCTGCCCTGCCGCCGCGACATCGAAGACATTGACGCCCAGGTCGGAGGCCTTGCGGCGATTGACCACCGCCACCACCTCGGGATTGCCGCTGACGAACGACGTGTCGACGTCGACGGCGCCGTGGATCAGCTTGGATTTCTTCACCACCTCCTTGGCGTACTGATCCAGCTTGACCAGGTCTGGCCCGGTCAACGTGTACTGCACGGTCGCCGTGCTGAAGGCGCCGCCGCCGAACGCCGCCACCTGCGACACGCTGGTGCGATAGGTGGGCGGCAGCTTGTTGACGATCTCGGCGCGCACCTTGTTTTGCAGCTGATCCTGCGTGGCCTTCCGTTTGTCCGGCGGCACCAGGCGGACGAACACCGACGCCAGGTTGGCCGTCTTGGTGTTGTTGTCGCCGATGGTGACCATGGTGGCGCTGATCTCCGGCCACTCACGCACCTCGCGCGCGATGCGCTCGGCGGCCAGATAAGTAGACGCCAGGCTGGTCCCCTCCGGTGTGCGCACGCTGATCTCGAACTGGGCCTCGTCGTTCTTGGGGAGAAAGCCCTTGGGGACCTTCTGCACCAGCGGGATGCACGACCCCAGCGTGGCCACGCTGGCAACCACCACGATCCAGCGCCGATCGATGACGTAGGCCAGCAGCTTCATGTATCCGGCTTCGATGGGCCGATAGAACACGTCGACCAGCCGCTCCAGCACGTTCTTCTTGCGCTCGCCCGCCGGGCGCGGGTCCAGCCGCAACCAGCGTGACGCCAGCATCGGCGTCAGCGTGAAGCTGACGAACAGCGAGATGGCGATGGCCGCCCCCATGGTCAACCCAAAGCTGCGCAAGAAACGCCCCGGGATGCTGTTCATGAAGGCGACCGGCAGGAACACCGCCAGCAAGGACAGCGTCGTCGCCAGCACCGCCAGGCCGATCTCCTTCGTCGCGTAGATGGCCGCCGGCATGGGCCGGATCTTCTTTTCCTCGATGAAGCGGAAGATGTTGTCCAGCACGACGATGGCGTCGTCGATGACGATGCCGACCGCCAGGGCCAGTGCCAGAAGGGTGATGGTGTTCAGCGTGAAGTTCATCAGCCACATGGCCATGAACGTCCCGATGATCGACGTGGGGATGGCCAGCGCGGCGATGATGGTGCTGCGCACGTTGCCCAGGAACAGCAGCACGACCAGCGACGCCAGGATGGCCCCCAGGATCAAGTGCTCGCGAACGGCGTCGACGCTGGTGCGCGTAGTCTCGGTGTTGTCGCGAATGACGGTCAGCTTGGTGCCGCCCGGCAGCGTCGGTTCCAGCTCTTTCATGCGCGCCCGCAGAGCGTCGACCACGGCCACGCTGTTTTCCCCGGACTGCTTGCGGATCGACAGCACGACCGCCGACTTGCCGTTGATGTTGGCGGCGGTGGTGGCTTCTTCCTCGCCGTCGACGACGGTGGCCACGTCGCGCACCATGATGGGGTGGCCGTCGACGTTGCGAATGACCACGTCGCCCAGCGCATCGACGTTGCCCAGACGGCCGCGCACACGGAAGGTCAGACGCTGGGGCCCGGTCTCGATGGCCCCGCCCGGGGTGCTGACGTTCTGGGAGACGATGGCCCGCTGCACGTCGGTGGCCGACAGTCCGGTGGCCCGCAGCTTGATCGGATCGACGAAGGCCTGAATCTGGCGTTTGCGACCACCGACGATGGTGACCTGCCCGACGCCGGCGATGCTCTCCAGCGCCTGCCGCACCTCGTGGTCGGCCACCTCGGTGACCTCGCGAACCGGGCGGTTCGATTCCATGGCCACGAACAGCACCGGCGCCGCGTCCGGATCCAGCTTGCTGATCACCGGGGCCTTGGTCCCCTCCGGCAGATCGGGCAGCACCGTCCCCACGTGGTCACGCACCTCCTGCGCCGCCACGTTGACGTCCTTGTCCAGCGTGAAGGTGACGAACACCTGCGACACGCCCTCCGTCGACGTGGACCGCAGCTCTTCGATGCCGCCCAGCGTGTTGATCGCCTCTTCGATCTTGTCGGACAGCTCGGTCTCGACCTCCTCGGGGGCGGCGCCGGGCAACTGGGTGATCACCGAGATGATCGGGAAGTCGACGTTCGGGAAACGATCGACGTTCAGCTTGCCGTAACCGACGATGCCGATCACGGCGATGGTCAGGATCATCACCGTCGCGAAGACGGGGCGACGGACGCTTACGTTGGCCAGCCATTGCATGACGGGTTGCCTTTCCTACTCCAGCCGCGCGCCGTCGTGAACGGCCGGGCTCAGCGCCGCCACTACGCGCTCGCCTTTGTTGACGCCTGACAGGATGGTGACGAACCCGCCCTTCGCCTCGCCCACCTGCACCAGCCGCTCTTCCAGCCGCTTTTCGCCGTTACCCACGACGTAGATCCTCTTGATCGATCCCTCGTCGCGAATGGCGCCGCTGGGAACGACCAGGGCCGGCCTCTCTCCCAGGTCAAGACGCGCCACCACGAACAGCCCCGGCCGCAGCTTGCGATCCGGGTTGTCGACGATCGCTTCGATGATCAGATCGCGGCTGGCCCGACGGACGGCCGGACCGATGTAACGAACGGTGGCGCGCAACGGGGGCCCGCTCTCGTCGTTGGCAGTGTGGAATTCCACGGCCATGTTCTTTCCAATCAACTGGGCGTACGACTCGGGCACTGTCAGCTCTAACCGCAAGGGATCCACCGCCAGCAACGTCGCCACCTTGGTCGACGGCGCCACGAACTCGCCGGCGGTGACCATGCGTTCGGCCACCAATCCAGAGAAAGGCGCGCGGATGTCGGTGTCGGCCAGCGCGGTCGTCGTCGACGCCTTGCGGGCGGCGGCCGCCGCCGACGTCCAGTGGGCGGTTGTGCACCCGGCGTGGGTCTTGTCGTAATCCGCGCGCGTGATGGCGCCCTTGTCGAACAGCTGCTGGGTCCGTTCGCAGTCAGACTTGGCCAGCGCTTGCTGGGCGCGCGAGGACTCCAGTTGCGCCGACGCCTCGGCCGCCGCGGATTCCAGCGTCCGCCGATCCAGCTTGGCCAGCAGCGCCCCCTTCTTGACGTAGCTGCCGCGCTCGACAAAGGTGGCCAGCACCTTGCCAGAAGCGCCAGCCGCCACCTGCGACTCCTCGTTGGGGGTCAGGGTCCCCGACAAGGTCAAAAAGCGCGGCATGGGGCGTTCGGACACCGGGGCCAGCTCGACCTTGATGGGCGCCTCGGCGTCGTGGGCGGCGCCGGCGCCCCCCTTCTCCAGCCCTGCACCGTTGGCGCCCTTGTCGCAACTAACCGCCGCCAACCCAGCAATCAACACCAAATAACGCACCAACGGTCCCCACAACTTATCCATGACGTCCTTCTTCTTTTGCTCTTTTTGCTTCTTTTGCAGGAGTCCGTGGACCCGTTGCTTTTGCTTTTGAGCGAATGAGTAAATAACGCAATAAACTTTAGGTTGTCAACAATCGGTTTGTTAAATAGTATGAAGGTATGAGTAAAGCAGCCGCGGCGGGCGGAATGCCGATGCCGCCGTCCGATGCCCCGACGCGCGCCAAGGTTACGGCCACCGGCGACACCGACATGGCCCGCCGGGCCTGGCAGCTGCTCAGCGAGGTGGGACTGTCCTTGCGGGCAACCTGGATCGACATCGCCGCCGAATTCGACCTCACGCCCGCGCAGGCGCTTGCTCTCCGACGGTTGGAACCGAACACGCCCCTGCCGATGAACACGCTGGCCGAAGCGATGATCTGTGATGCCTCCAACGTCACCGGCATCGTCGACAAGCTGGAGGCGCGCGGGCTCATCGAACGGCGGACCATCGAACACGACCGGCGCGTGAAGATGCTGGTGGTCACCAAACGCGGCGAAGAACTGCGCCGGCGCTTTCTGCTGCGCAGCTCGCAGCCCCCACCCAGCATCGCGGCGCTGACCACCGAGGATCAGCGCCAGCTCAGTGACGTGCTCGAGCGTCTGCTGGCCGTTCGAAGCTGAACCGCTGCCTGGCGCGCTAGGTTGCCGCGGCGGCGACCGGCGCGGCCGCCGGCGCAGCGGATGCCTTGGCCTTGCCTTTGCGGCGAATGATCTTCTTGCGGCGCTTGGCGGCGATGCGGGTCTGTCGCTTGGGGACGGCCAGGCCTAGCTTCTTCGCGCGGCGGGCCTCACGGAATTTTTTGATCTTCTTTTTCGGGAGGTCTTTGTGCTTTGCGCAGACCATTCCAAAGACGGGAGCCGCCGGATTGCTGCAACCGGGGACTGGACACAATTGCTTGGGCGCCTTCTTGCGCGGCTTTTTGGCCGGCGCCCAGGCGGCGCGCAATGCCAACGACTTTGGCGGCCGACCGCGACGAGCCGGAACCCCGTTACCACCCAACGCAGCGGCAACAGCGTTGCGGGCGCGCTCCATGATTTGAGCCTCAATGACCTGCGCCAGATGGTTCGTGAAATTCTCGACGACAGTTCGGAGTTCAGACATGCGCGGGATTGTAGACGAAGGGTTTTGCAAATGCAGCTTCAACCTTCAAACATTTTTTGTGTTAGCGTCGCCGCCCGGCCCAACCGGGTCCAAATTTGGGGGAGGCATCGCATGTCATACGAGAGTCTGTCTTTGTCCGAGCTGATACCGGCAACGGAGGAAGAGATCTATGCCGCTTGGCTGAACAGCAACGAGCACTCCGCGTTTACCGGCGATCAAGCAGAAATTGACCCTGTTGTTGGTGGAAGGCACAGCACTTTTGGCGGGTACGCGCAGGGAGCCATCATCGACCTGCTCCCGGCCCGCCGCATTGTCCAGACCTGGCGAACCAATGACTTTCCCGAAGGAAGTCCGGATTCCCGTCTGGAACTGACCCTTGAAGCGACAGTGGGCGGCACCATGGTCACCCTCCTTCACACAGAGATCCCCAATGGTCAAAGCGACAATTACCGCGAGGGATGGGTTAAATACTATTTCGAGGCCCTCAAGAAATACTTTGCTGAGAAAACCGGTCAGGCCGCCAGCGATGAAGAGCCGCCGCCACCGACCTCCAGCAACGGCCTTTCGGAGCACAAGAAACCACCAACGAGATTGACGACCCGCGCAAAGACGCCGGCGCCGAAGCCGGCTGTCGTCAAAGCCGCGGCCCCCGCTGCCGGAAAGCCCAAGCTCAAAACAAAGGCAAAGGCAAAACCCAAATCCAAGGCGAAGGTGAAAGCCAAAGCGGCCCAAGCAAAGACCAGGACAAAGGCAAAGGCCCGCCCCGCTGCAAAAACCAAAGCGCGAAAGCCGATCAAAGCGAAGGTCCAGGCCAAGGCAAAGGCAAAGGCCAAAACCAAAGCGAAAGCGAAAGCGAAAGCGAAAGCGAAAGCCAGCACGAAGCCAGCGAAGTCAAAGCGGGCGTCAGCGGGCAAGAAGAAGAAACGCCGATAGCGATCACGGAGCGGGCCGCTAGCGACCCGCGGTCGGCCGTCAAGGGCCGGAGGCGCGCGCGACCAAACGAACCCCCTCGTCGTAAAGAGCGCCGCCTTCGCCGATATCCGTTGTTTGCGCCCGCAACAAAGCGTTGGCACAGCGCCCGGACGCCAGGTGGCCGCCTTTCGGCACGATGGCGACGTCTGCGCGCTGGCACGGGTCGCAATGAACCTGGACAGTCATTGATCCGATGGCTGACTGCAGAATGCCGAGCGCGCCGTCGGCAATACCGGCGGCAGCGGCGACGGCGGGGCTGACGGTGCAGGGCAAAGGCCCGTTGGTGGGCACCGACCACTGTGACGACTGCGAACGGTCCGTGGACAGCGACATCAGGGCTAGTGGGTATTCCGCTGCGCGCCCAACGTCGGGCGGCGGCTCGGTCATCAAATTGGCCCGGCCGCTGGCCGTCAAGAAACGGCGTTGCGCGAAGGCGATGGCCGGCGCCAGCGGATTGCGCCGCGCGCCTGCCTCGAGATCTTCCAGTGCCGCGCCGCCGGCCGCCGCTTCGGGCCTCAGCAGGCGACGTTTCCATTCTCGCGCGGTTCCCGCCATCTCCTGAGTCAGACCCACGCGCGCCGCCAGCTCTTGAACGATGGCCAGATCGCTACGGACATCCGGCGGCGGTGCCACCACAGGCTCGGCCACTCCCACGAAATGATGGCCATAGGAGCCCAGAATATCGTCCGACTCAAGCAGAGTGGGGGTGGGCAGAACCAGGTGGGCCAGGCGTGCGGTGTCCGTCATGAATGAATCGGTCACCACCACGAACTCGCGCGAGGACAGTGCCCGGGCCACGGTCTGCGAATCGGGAAGCATCGCCACAGGGTTTCCAGCGGTGATCCAGACGGCGCGCACCGGTGGATCGCTGGCCGCCAGCAGGTCCCGTCCAAAGAGCGGCTCTAAAATCGTGCGCGGCGCCGCGGCCGCGCCCGGCAACGACGTGTCGAAGGCGCGCCGGCGTTTGAAATAGAAAGAGACGCCGCCCCCGGCGATGCCGACATTTCCGGTAATGGCGCCCAGAGCATCCAGCGCGCGCACGATGCCGCCGCCATTTTCGCGCCGCCCCATTCCCCAACCGACCAGAATGGTCGTCGGTCCGTCCGCCAGCCGATCGGCCAGATCGTCGGCCGCCGCCAGCGGAACGTCGGCGTCCCGACACCAGGCCGCGGCGTCGCGCCTGACAGCCAACGCCCGAAATTTATCCAGATTGTCGCAGTAATCCCTGGCCGCCGGATCGACGAGGTCACGATCGAAAAGCCGCCTGGCCACCGCCATGGCCAGCGCAAAATCGCCGCCGGGGCGCGGTTGCCAGTACTGCTGGCACAGGCTGGCCGTCCGATGATGAACCGGATCGATCAAGGTCAGGCGCGCCCCGCGGGCCTGCGCGTCGCGAAGGACGGGAATGGTGTGCGGGCTGGAAACAAAGACGTTCTTCCCCCACAGCAGGATGTTGCGGGCGTTGACCAGGTCGGCAAGGTCGTTGCTCTCCGACTCTCCAAAGTCTGCCACTTGCGCGGCTTCGCCGGCGCCGGAGCAAATGTCGCCCCGTTTGGTGGTCACCGGGCCAAACAGGTGAAAGAACCGATCGACGACGGCACCCAGGATCCCCAGCGAGCCGCCACTGTGATAGTGGAAAATAGACGCTGGACCGGACTGGCGCCGAAAGGTGGTGAAGCGATCGGCGATCAGATCCAGGGCGGCCGGCCAAAGGATCGGCTGAAAGGTACCGTCACCTCCCCGTAACAGCGGCGTGACAATGCGATCGGGGGCGTACTGGAGATTGAGAAAGTGATTGGTGCGCCAGCAAAGAAACCCGCGCGTCACCGGATGGTCGCGATCGCCCGCCAGCTTTGTGACCCGACCGTCCTGGACGGTGGCGACGATCGAGCAGGCGTCAGGGCAGTCGCGGTTGCAGATGGTCTTGCGCGTCTGGGATGCGGATTCGCCCGCCGACATGCGACGACGCTAGCACGATCAGTGCTTGATGAAGCTGCGATAGGCCAGCAACGCCGACAGGGCGAACCCGATGATGATGACCAGCGCGCGAATCACCCGGGCCGGTGCCCGCCGGGCAACGCGCGCCCCGATGAAGCCGCCGGCGATGGCGCCGACCGTCATCAACAACGCCGCCCGGACGTCCACCAACCCCGACGCGATGAAGTAGATCGACGCCACGCCGTTGACCAGGGCGGCCAGCAGATTCTTGATTCCGTTCATGCCGTGGATGTCGGTCGAGGCGATCAGCGCCAGGAAAGCCAGGGTGATAATGCCCATGGCCGCGCCAAAGTAGCCGCCATAGATCCCCACCAGCAGCTGGCAAAACACCACCACCGCCAGCCGCCTGCGCGACGTCGGCGCTCCCGCCACCGGCTTGGGCGCGTGCCGCAGGATCACCCCCTGCAGCATGATGATCAACGTCGCCCCCAGGACCAGCCACGGGATGAGGGCGTCGAAGAGCCGCTGCGAGGTGTGGTGCAAGATGGCTGCGCCGGCCAGCGCCCCGATGCTGGCGGGCGGAGCCAGCAGCAGCACCAGCCGCCGATCGGCCTGCAGCTCGCGCCGGTAGCCCCAGGCCGAGGCCAGCGACCCGGGCGTCAGCGCCACGGCGTTGGTCACGTTGGCGGCGATCGACGGCAACCCCCAGGCCATGGCGGCTGGGAAAGAGAGCAACGTTCCACCACCCGCCACGGCGTTGATGGCGCCGGCGACGGCGGCCGAACCGACCAGCAAACCGTGGCGAACGATGTCCATGCCGGTTTCTATCGCGGCCAGGCGCGCCGCGACAACCGGAGAGCGTCGACGGGGTTCAGGCGGCCCTAACGTTCGTGCTTCAGCTGGCGGCGAAACCGGTCCTCGGCGGCGGCGATGGCGCGGCGATAGCCTTCCGGATCAATGAAGGGGTTCTCGGCGGGATGGGAACGGAGCCGTTCTTCCTTGTCGTTCAGCTGGAAGAAATGGCCGTGGGCGCCCAGGAAGACATCGCAGGGCAGCGACTTCCACACGGCGAAGCTGTGTTCGAAATCGGCGGCGATCTCCGGATAGCGCACGTTGCCGACCAGGTGAACGCCGTCGTTGACGTTGGCGCTGGGAAAAAACAGCACGTTCAGGGCCCGGCCGTGGTCGTGGATCACCATGGTCCAGGTGGTGGCGCCGCGGGTGTGGCCGGGGGTGAGGTGGGCGGTCAGCGTGGTGCCGCCCAGGGTGACGGTGGCGCCGTCTTCGATGGGGCGATCGACGGGGCATGGGGTCCAGGCGTAAACGCCGTCGTAGACCGGCTCGCCCTTGCCGCCGCCGGCGACGACCGGCGCATCGGGGCGCGCCACCACCACCTGGGCGCCGGTCAGCTTTCTCACCAGGGCGTGGGCCTGCACGTGATCGATGTGGGCGTGGCTGGTGAGAAGGATCTTGATGTCCTCGAAGCGAAAACCCAGCGCGCTGACGTTCTCGCGCAGGCGCGGCACGCTGGACTCGAATCCGCTGTCGAGGAGGATGTGGCCGGCCGGCGTGGTGATCAGAAAGATGGCGATGTCGCTGCTGCCGACGTAGTGGATGTTGCTGATGACCGTGAACGGCGGAAAATCCCGGTTCCAGCTGCGCATGTGGCGCGGGATGCCCGCCTGATTGGCGCACCCCGACAGAGTGAGGCTGACTAGAAACGCTGCGGCCAGGAAAACGGACGGCGGCTTCCTTTTGCAGTTGTTGCACTCGCCCTTGCGGACAGACAAGTTTCCAGTATAAAAGACCGACGCCCTCGGAAAGCCCGTCGCATATCGCACGGGTATAGTGGGCGCCAGGTGGGAAGATGAGCGCAAGCAGAACGTGGAAGGAAGCTTTGGGGAACGCCGTCCCCGAAGATCTCGGTCGCGAGATAGACATCTTCGAGACGCAGATCGAGCTGCGCAAGAAGATGAAGATCGAGGAGAAGCTGTTCGCCGAGACCCGCCTGCGCCGCGGCGCTTACGGCCAGCGATACGACAACGGCCAGCGCCACGACGGTGAAAAGACCCAGGCGCTGCTGTTCCCCTCGCGCGACATCACCAAGGGCCCGACCACGATGTGGGACGCCCCCGGCATGCAGCGGATCAAGATTCCGATGGGCAAGCTGACCGCCGCTCAGCTGGACGTGCTGGCCGACGTGGCCGAGGAATATTCGGACCGCATCCTGCACGTGACCACGCGCCAGGATTTCCAGCTGCACTTCATCCACATCGAAGACACACCGGACATGCACCGCCGGCTGGCCACCGTCGGCATCACCACGCGCGAGGCCTGCGGCAACACGGTCCGCAACGTCACCGCCTGCCCCTACGCCGGCGTCTGCCGCGAGGAGAAATTCGACGTCAGCCCGTACGCCCACGCCATCACCTACTTCCTGCTGGGCCACGACGACACGCAGGATTTTGGACGCAAGGTCAAGGTGGCCTTCTCCGGCTGTAAAGAGAACGCCTGCGGCGTCACCAACTTTCACGACATGGGGGCCATCGCCCGCACGCGCGTCGTCGACGGCCAGACCAAGCGCGGCTTTGAATTCTATGTGGGCGGCGGACTGGGCGCGGTGCCGCAGGCAGCCCTGCTGTTCGACGAATTTTTGGCGGAAGAAGAGCTGCTGCCCATCTCGCAGGCCATCAGCCGCGTCTTTGCCCGCCTGGGCGAGCGCGCCAACCGGGCCCGGGCCCGCCTCAAGTTCCTGGTCAAGAAGCTGGGCATCGACGAATTCAAGCGCCTGGTGCTGGAAGAGCGCGCCAAGCTGCGCGTGGATCCGCGCTGGACGGCGTTCCTGGCCGACCTGCACGTCACCGACGAAAAACCGCTGCGCCCGCCGGGCGCGCTGCCCACCGGCAACCTGCCCGAGGGCTTTGCGCGCTGGCGTGAAAGCAACGTGGTACCGCAGCGACAGGACGGCTACGTGATGGCGGTGATCACCCTGCCCCTCGGCGATCTGACGTCAGAGCAGGCGCGCGCGCTGGCCGACGTGGCCCGCCAGTACACCGGCGACGCCATGCGCACCACCGTCGATCAAAACCTGCTGTTGCGCTGGGTCAGCGAGGCCGACCTGCCGGCGGTGTACCAGGCGCTGGTCAAGATCGATATGGCCAAGCCGGGCGCCGGCTCGATCACCGACATCACCGCCTGCCCGGGGACCGACACCTGCAAGCTGGGGATCTCGTCGTCGCGCTCTCTGGCGGCGCAGCTGACCAAGGAGCTGAGCGCGTCGGGCATCGATCGCGATCCCAACGCCAAGCACCTGCACATCAAGACCAGCGGGTGTTTCAATTCGTGCGGGCAACACCACGTCGCCGACCTGGGATTCCTGGGCGTCAGCCGCAACGTGGGCGGACGGCGGGTGCCGCATTTTCAGCTGGTGGTAGGCGGACAGTGGACCAACAACGCCGGCGCTTACGGCCTGGCCATCGGCGCCGTGCCGTCGAAACGCGTGCCGGAGATCGTCAAGCGCCTGACCGAGCGCTTTGCCAAGGAGCGCCAGGGCGAAGAAACCTTCGCCGATTTCGCCAACCGCATCGGCAAGAAGACCATCCGGGCCATGGTGGAAGAGCTGCAGTTGCTGCCCACGTACGATCAGGATCCCAGTTACTACAGCGACTGGGGCGACCCGCGCGAATACACCATCTCGGACATGGGCGAGGGCGAGTGCGCCGGCGAGGTGGTCCCCATCGTCGAGGTCGGTCTGGCCGCGGCGGAGCGGGAGATCTTCGAATCGCAGATGTTGCTCGACGAGAAAAAGCTGCCGGCCGCCGCCGAACGCGCCTTCAGCGCCATGCTGCAGGCGGCGCGCGCCCTGACCCGCGAGAAGGCGCCCAACCTGGGCACGGAACCGACGGAGATCGTCGCCGAGTTCCGCAAGTACTTCTTCGACACGCAGCTGTTCTTCGACCCCTTCGCGGGGGGCAAGTTCGCCCATTACTTCTTTCGGGCCAGCGACGATCGCGGCAAGGCGGCCACCAAGGAATCGGTGCACCAGTTGATCGAGGAGGCGACGTTGTTCGTCGACGCCGCCCACCAATGCTATACGCGCCTCGGCGCCGCGCTGGGCGGTCCGGCGGCCACCACCACCGCCAGCTCCTGAAATCGCCCGGAGAAAATTTGATGGACGCGCACAAGCTGCAGCTGAAGATCTTTGTCTCCGCTGACTCGGCCCGAAAGGTCGAGCTGGAATCCTTCATCGTGGTCTTTCACCGCTGGATCAAAGAGCGCCTCTTGCCGGAGCTGACCATCGACGTGGCCAATTACGCCCACGTCCCCAAAGGCCCGGGCGTGGTCCTGATCGGACACGGCTCCGACTATTTCATGGACGAGTCCGAAGGGCGTCTGGGCCTGTTGCATAACCGTAAGCGCGCCGGGTTCGCCCCGGCCGAGCGCCTGGAGGATCTGGCGCGCCGCACGCTGCACGCGGCGACGCTGCTGGAACGCGACCCGACGCTGGCCGGCAAGCTGCGCTTTGCCACCGGCGAGCTGCTGTTCCGGATCAACGATCGGCTAGCGGCGCCGAACACGCCGGCCACGTTTGCCGCGCTCACGCCCGAGCTG
>JAXDMH010000537.1:0-6320 GCA_034666225.1 Myxococcales bacterium | reverse complement strand
TCTCGGCCATGGGCAGGACGCACCCGACGCAGACAAAGCCAGCCTTGCCGGCGCAGATGAGGTGGCCGCCCTTGCACTGGCCCACGCCCACCTTGGCGGGATCCAGGCCCGGGCAGAGGCAGTCCTTGCCCACCTCGGGGAAGATCCCGTTGTCGATGACGCCGTCGCAGTTGTCGTCGATGCCGTTGCACACCTCGTTGCCCGGCATGGTGGACGTCGTGCAGACCAGGTGGCCGTTCTGGCAGACGGTCTTGCCGGCCATGCAGGTGCCCAGCGACACGCCGCACGGCTCGCCCACGCCGGGCAGGGTGCCTTCGTCGATCTGCCCGTCGCAGTTGTCGTCCATGCCGTTGCAGGTCTCGATGCCGGGCGGCACCACCGGGGCGTCGCAGAACGTGCCCGAGCCGTCGGGCTTGCACGCCAAGAGGCCGCCGCGCCGGCAGTTGCCCACGCCATTGTTGGTGCAGGTCTGGCCGACGTTGAACCCTTCGTCGATGTCGCCGTTGCAGTTGTCGTCCAGGCCGTTGCAGAGCTCGGTCGGCACCGCGCACCCGCAGGGCTTGCCGCAGGCGTTGGGGGCAAACCCTTCATCGACGACGCCGTTGCAGTTGTCGTCCTTGCAGTTGCAGGTCTCGACGGCGCAGTGGGTGAGGTTGGTGAGATCCAGGGGGCACATGTTCTTGACCCCTTCGTCGATGAGCCCGTTGCAGTTGTCGTCCTTGCCGTTGCACATCTCTGCCGGGGGGACGGTCTCGGCGATGATCCCCAGCAGGGCGGCCTTGACGGCGTTGGTGTCGGTCAGGGTGACGCGGATGGCGGCGTTGGTGCCGCCCGCCTTGGCGATGGCGTCGTTGGCGGCGCCGGTGCTGGTGTCGGTCAGGACGTACGTCTTGACGTTGGTGGTCCGAAAAAGCTGGCAGGCCTGCACCTCGGGATGAAAGGCGGTGTACCCGGTCTGGGCGCAGGTGGCGAGATCCAGCGCCGAACCGCCGGTGGTGTCGCAGGTCTCTTCGCCGTCGGTGACGAAGATGACCAGGTTGGTGCGGCAGGAGGCCTTGGGGTCGTTGACCTTGACGTAGTTGTCGAAGTAGAGGCGTGCGTAAAACAGCGAGCGGCCGATGGGCGTGTACCACTGGTCGTGCGTGCGCAGCTCGGGGTCGGCGATGGTGGCGCCCGTGCCGGCGCTCTCCGTCTGATCGATCCAGCGATAGACCTCGCTGATGTTGGCGTCGGACGGATCGAAATCGCCCGGCATTGGTTTTGTGCCGGCCGGTCGCTTGGTCACGTCGACCAGCAGCGAATCGCGCAGGCCGCTGTCGAACCAGGCGCCGTTGTCCACGTCGGCGTAGGTCGTCTGCGTGGTGTGCGTGTGCAGGCGGCAGCCGCACTTGCAGTTGCCGCTGCAGTTCCCGTTGCAGTTCAGCGGCAACGCGGTCGTCGAATTGTTGGCGTAGTGTCCCTGCGGGCAGACCGGCGTTTGCATGGGCCGGTCCAGCTCTGGGTAGCGCATCAAACCAAAGTTGGCCTCGTCGGTGCCGACCTGGGCCATGGCGTCGCGAAGCGCCTTCTTCAAGCTGAAGATGCGGCTGCCCTGTCCCTGGTTGTTGCACAGGGGCGACCCGTCCAGGGTCGAGTTGTTGGCCAGCATCGATCCCGAGCTGTCGAAGATGACCAGGATGTTGGGCCGCAGCGACTGCGCCGCTGCCGGAGCGGCCGCGGTCAGAACTGTCCCCACGATCCCGAGCAGGCTCAGGGTCACCAGATGCTTATTTTTTTTCCACACCGCGCTCGCCACAGGCCTCTCCTTGTTACGGTGGCAGGGCACCCGTTCGACAGCAGCGGAAACCGACCGACGGCAACACCACGTCGACCGCCGGCGCCGGGGTCGAGGCGTCGCACTGCAATCCCGGCGCGCGCGTCGTCGCGGGCGTCACCGTGTTGTCCAGAAAGCTGGCGATGTCGTACGCCCCGCCGCGCAGCTCGAAGGGGCCGACCGTCGCCACCGTGCTCAGCACCCATTCTTTGACGTTGCCGCTCATGTCGAACAGCTTGTCGCTGGCGGTGATGGCCGAGATGCACAGCGCCGCGCTGCCGGTCGGCTCGGTGGTGACGCCGGCCGCCTTCGGATAGTCGTAACCGTTGCACTTGCTGCCGTCGAAGGTGGGGCCGTACGGGAAGGTGGTGTTCCCCGACCCGTTGCAGGCGTCGAACCATTCGTCCTTGGTGCACAGCCGCCAGCCGCTGCCGATCTTCTCGCAGGCTGCCTCGGCCTTTTCCTTGGTGATGTTCGACCAGGGCTGCTTGCCCCCGATGGAGCAGGGGCGACGCCCATTGTCGAATCCATAGTCCGTCGCGCTGGCGTCATAGCGCGAGGCCTCGTGGGCAAAGATGGTGACGTTCTTGGCTGCGAAGTAAACCAGCGCGTCGTCGCTGGTCTTGTCGGACATGGAATCTAGCTCGTCGATCTTGCCGTCGCAGTCGTCGTCCTTGCCGTTGCAGACCTCGACCCCTGGCGTCTTCATCTGGCCGTTGCAACGACGGTGCGTGGCCTGGGCGGCATCGCAGACCCAGATGCCGGTCCCGGCGCAGGGACCGGACCCCACGATGCACGTCTTGCCGATGTCGAACGCCTCGTCGGTAGAACCGTCGCAGTCGTTGTCCAGGCTGTCGCAACCCTTGGTGACGTCCTCGACGTCTTGAAACGTCGACGGGTACTTGCAGACGTACCCCGCTTGACCCATGCAGGTGGGCGTTGTGCCCGCGCAGACGCCTTTCGATTTGCAGGTGACGGTGGCGGCGGCCGGGTTGTCGTCGACCAGGCCGTTGCAGTCGTTGTCCAGGCCGTCGCAGATCTCGACGCCGCCATTGGTCTTGCGGCACGACGTCTCGCAC
This sequence comes from Myxococcales bacterium, assembly GCA_034666225.1. GTDB lineage: Bacteria > Myxococcota_A > Polyangia > Fen-1088 > Fen-1088 > DATKEU01. Next base: position 3,428 of record JAXDMH010000537.1, on the reverse strand, counting down.
CCGGGGATGGCCGGATCGCGATCGTAAAAGTCGGTCAGGCAAGCGGTCATCTTGCAGACGCCCTGATCGCAGGTGGCGGTGGCGAAGGGAAACGAACAGGGTTTGTTGCAGCCGCCGCAGTTGGCGGCGTCGGTCATAAAGTTGAAGCCTTCGTCGACGATTCCGTTGCAGTCGTTGTCCAGGCCGTCGCAGACCTCGACGCCGGCGTTGCTCTTGATGCACTCGCAGCCGTTGGCGGGATTCTTGTCAGCGTCGAAGAAGCCGGTCTCGCAGGCGTACTGGCAGACGCCGGCCACGCACGCCGGCGTTGCGTTCGCTTCCCGGCACAGGTTGAAACACTTGCCGCAGTTGGCGACATCGGTCTGGCGCGCCGGATCGCCGTCCTTGCATTCGACGATGTCGCCGCCGGCGCCGCCGCTGCCGCCTGCGTTGCCACCGGCGCCGCCGCTGCGTCCTCCGTCGGTGGCGCGGCCGCCCGCACCCCCGCTGCCCGTGGCGATGGTTCCGCCGCTGCCGAAACCGCTGCCGCCCGATCCGGTAGAGCCGGCGTCGGGATTGACGAGCGTGCCTCCAAAATCAAAAACCCGATCCTGGCAGCCCGCCGTGACAAAGACGGCGACCACGAACATCGCCTTCACCGCCGCTCTGGCGCCGCCCCCTTGTCGCCCACTAGCACGGATAAGCTTTGGAATCATATCTACTCAGGATCACTATAAACGAGTTCGTGACCCTGAGAAATATCCACACCGCAAAGGTAACGGAAGGCGTGCCGGCGAAGGCCGGCGACTACCTGCACGCTCCGCCTACAAACTCCTACGGGGGCCGGGCTTGCTTACAGAAGGTCGATGCCGGTGAAGAAGAAGGCCAGCTCGCCCTTGGCGGTGTCCACTCCGTCGCTGCCGTGCACGGCGTTCTTCTCGATGTCCGTCCCGTATTGTCCGCGGATGGTGCCGGCGGGCGCCTTCTTGGAATCGGTGGGACCCATGACCTCGCGATAGCGGGCGATGGCGTTCTCGCCTTCGATGGCCATGACCACGCAGGGGCCCGAGGTCATGAAGGCGACCAGGTCCTTGAAAAACGGCCGCGCCTTGTGGACGGCGTAAAAGCCTTCCGCCTGCGCCTGCCCCAGACGCAGATGGCGCAGGGACACGATCTTCAGGCCGGCCTTCTCGATCATATCAACGACACCACCGATCGCCCCTTTGGCGACGGCGTCAGGCTTCACGATTCCGAACGTTCTTTCCACGGCCATGGTTCCAGCTCCTATTTTGCGACGGTAAACGCGAACGGTGAACGGTTACGAGATCAGCGGGGCGATGGTCTTGCCCAGCTCGGCGGGGTTGGGGGCGATGGCGATGCCGGCGTCGCGCAGGGCGGCGATCTTCTCGGCCGCCGTCCCCTTGCCGCCGCTGATGATGGCGCCGGCGTGTCCCATCCGCTTGCCGGGCGGAGCGGTCTGCCCGGCGATGAAGGCCGCCACCGGCTTTTTCATGTTCTTCTTCACGAACTGGGCGGCCTCTTCTTCCGACTTCCCGCCGATCTCGCCGATCATCAGCACCGCCTTGGTCTGGGGATCGCGCTCGAACAGGGCCAGGCAGTCGACGAAGTCCATCCCCTTGACCGGATCGCCGCCGATGCCGATGGCGGTGGATTGACCGAGACCTAGCGCAGTTAACTGATGCGCCGCCTCGTAGGTCAGCGTTCCCGAGCGCGACACCACACCCACCTTGCCGGCGGAATGAATGTACCCGGGCATGATCCCGATCTTGCACTCGCCGGGCGTGATGATGCCGGGGCAGTTGGGGCCGATGAGGGTGATGCCGGTGCGCCCTTGCAAGGCGCGCTTGGCCTTGACCATGTCCAGCGTCGGAATGCCTTCCGTGATGCAGACGATCACCGCGATGCCGGCGTCGGCCGCCTCCAGGATGGCGTCGGCGGCGCCCGGCGGCGGGACATAGATGACCGTGGCGTTGGCGCCGGTCTTCTTCACCGCCTCGGCCACGGTGTCGAAAACCGGAAAGCCTTCGTGCACGGCGCCGCCCTTGCCGGGCGTGACACCGCCGACGACGTTGGTCCCGTATTCGCGCATCTGCTTGGCGTGGAACGTCCCCGCCGAACCGGTGAGGCCTTGCACGATCAGCTTCGTCTGCTTTCCAACCAGGACGGACATTACTTGCTCCCCGCGGCGGCCAGGGCGACGACCTTCTGTGCGCCGTCAGCCATGTCATTGGCGCTGGTGACGGCCAGTCCCGACTGGGCCAGGATCTTCTTGCCCAGCTCGACGTTGGTTCCTTCCAGGCGCACCACCAGGGGCACCTTCAATCCCACCTGCTTGACGGCGGCGATGACGCCCTCGGCGATGGTGTCGCATTTCATGATGCCGCCGAAGATGTTCACGAAGATGCCGCGCACGTGCGGATCGGCGGTGATGATCTTGAACGCCGCCGTCACCTTCTCGGTGGTGGCGCTGCCCCCGACGTCCAGAAAGTTCGCCGGCTGCCCGCCGAAGCTCTTGATGATGTCCATGGTGGCCATGGCCAGGCCGGCGCCGTTGACCATGCAGCCGATGCTGCCGTCCAGCTTGATGAAGCTCAGGTCGTACCGCTTGGCCTCGGTCTCGGCGGGATCTTCCTCGTCGAGATCTCTCAAAACCTCCAGCTCCTTGTGGCGGTAAAGCGCGTTGTCGTCGAAGGTCATCTTGCAGTCGAGGGCCAGCACCTTCCCGTTGGTCAGCACCACCAGCGGGTTGATCTCGACCAGCGACGCGTCGAGATCGATGAAGGCCTTGTAGAGGCGCTCGATGAACTCGGCGGCGTTCTTGGCGGCGGGTCCGTGCAGCCCCAGGCCAAAGGCCAGGTTGCGCGCCTGGTAGGGCGCCAACCCCAGCACCGGGTCGACCGCCTGCTTGAGGATCTTCTCGGGGCTCTTGGCCGCCACCTCTTCGATGTCCATGCCCCCTTCGGCGGAGGCCATCATCACCACGCGGCCGCTGTCGCGATCGACCACCGCGCCCAGGTACAGCTCGCGGGCGATGTCGACGGCCTGTTCGATCAAGAGGCGCTTGACGAGGCGACCGCCGGGTCCGGTCTGGTGGGTGATGAGGTTCATCCCCAGGATCTTCTGCGCCGTCTCGCGGGCCGCCGCGGCCCCCTTGACCACCTTGACCCCGCCGCCCTTGCCGCGGCCGCCGGCGTGGATCTGCGCCTTGACCACCACGAACTCGTTGTCGGTTTCGGCGATCAGCGCCTTGGCCGCTGCCTCTGCTTCGTCGACGCTGAAGACCGGGCGGCCTTTGGGAAGCGGCAGGGCATAGCGGGCCAGGATTTCCTTGGCCTGGTACTCGTGTATTTTCATTTAAGAGTTCTTTACAGCTTCTTTACAGTTTCTTCGAGACGTCGATCAGCTCGCGAACAGCGGCGGCGGACTTT
>JAXDMH010000536.1:0-5712 GCA_034666225.1 Myxococcales bacterium | reverse complement strand
CGGGTAGGCCCAGGACTCTTGCAGGTTGAAATCCTTGCGCGTGTAGTGGCCACCTTCTTCCACCAGCACCACCTGCGCGCCGGCCTGGGCCAGCACCGCCGCCGCCATGCTGCCGCCCGCGCCGCTGCCCACCACGCAGTAGTCGGCCTCGACAGCCATGTTGTCGCCCAGCGCGGCGCCGCTGATCACGCCGCCGTTGCCGTTGTTCATTTTCGCCAGCAAGGTCATGGGCGCTGCGGGACCTCCGGCGGCCCCGGGTACCCGACCAGGGCGTAGATCTCCGGCGACGAATAATAGGCGGCCTGGGCCAGTCGTTTCATCGCCTGGTAACCGCTGCGCAACAGCGCCACCCGCGAATGCCGCCAGGTCTGCAGGCGCGCGTCCTGCTGGGCAGGCGAGCAACGCGAAAAAGGCGTCGGCTGCAGATTGGAGACCAGCCCCCCCAGCGCGTTTTCGAACAGGTGCAACAGTTGCCGGAATTCAGCGCCCACGCGCGGGTGGGTCTGCGCCATCAGCGCGTCGACCTTGCCCGCGCAGTCCAGCGCCTGGGCGCTGGGCCAGGACGGCCCGGCACCGTCGCCGGGGACGATGCGCGCCGCGACGGCGGCGAAGATGGTGTGTTCTTCCGGCGTCAGCAGCGCCAGCGGGCGTCTGGGCTCAGGCCCGCGCCGCCCGCCGCGCAGGGCGATGGGCAGGGCGCCGCCCACCAGCAGCAGGGCGCCGCCGATGATCCCCTTGCGCAGAAAACCACGCCGCGGGAGCGACCCGCCGGCGGGCGCGGGGGCGCTGTCCGATTCCGACACGCGCGGAGACTAGCGTATCCCGGCCACCTTGGCTTGCCGTCTTGACGACGGAGCTGCCGGCGCGCGGGCCGGTGCCGCCGCCGCCGCGCTGGTCAGCGTGGCTTGCAGCTTGCCCTTGTCGAACACCCACAAGGTGTCGGGCGACCCCTGCTGCCAGACCTCGTCGCGCGTCAGCGGTTCGGTGGCGATGACCGCGACCCGATCCTTTTCCGTCGTCACCGCCGAAAAATCAATCTGCAGCTCGGCGTCGCGCAAGGTGGCGCGGCCGAAGGGAGCCTGGCGCACGATGTGGCACAGCTTGGTCCCGACGCGCGCGAACAGATGGCGCCCGTCGGCCAGCAGGAAGTTCAGCTTGCCGTCGGCGCCCAGCTCGCCGCCCAGGTCGGCCACCGCCTGCCACAAGAGGCGCGGGTTCCTGGGATAGCCGCCGGGAAACGCCGCGCGCAGCTGCTCCAGGATCCAGCAGAAGGCGTGTTCGCTGTCGGTGTCGCCGATGGGCAGCTCCCAGCGCAGCCGGCGCGATTTGATGTGGGGCAGGGTCCCGTTGTGGGCGAAGACCCAGTGCCGGCCCCACATCGTGCGGTCGAACGGGTGGGTGTTCTCCAGGGCCGCCCGGCCGCGGGTCCTTTTTCGCACGTGGGCCACCGCCAGCAGCGTCTTGATGGGATTCTGCCGGATGAATTCCGCCATCGGGCTCTGGCAGGCCGGGGATTCCTCGAGGAATGTCCGCGCGTACCGACCCTGGTACAGCGCCACGCCCCATCCATCGGCGTGCGGTCCGGTCTTCCCCCCCCGCAGGGCGAATCCGGTGAACGAAAAAACGATATCGGTGGGGACGTTGCACGACATCCCCAATAGCTCGCACATTTGTCGACGATTTTACCTCAGAGCGCATATCGATGATCAAAGGTCTTGGGTAAAATCAACGCGGGCAGGCACGGACAATGGCGCGCGGACGCGGCAAACGGCAGCGGCAACCTCGTCACGGCGTGGCGTCGTCGGACGCGGCGTCGGCGTCAGGGTCGTCCTCGGGCGTCGCGTCGTCGCCCGGGGAGGGAGCGACGCGGACGCTGCGCCTGTCGGCGCTGGCGGTGGTGGTGGCGGCCCTGATCGCCTTCGGCGGCTCGCTGCGCAACCAGTTCACGTATGACGAGGGGCTGGTGATCGGCGAGGCCGACGGGTTTCTTCGTTCCGGTTCACTGGCCACGCTGGTTTCACCTCGCTATTTCGCGGCCAGCCGCGAAGGGACCTACCGTCCGGTCGTTACCCTCAGCTACATGGTCGACCGCGCGGTTTCGCCCCAGCCGCTGGTCTTCAAACTGCAAAGCCTGCTGTGGCACATCGCCTGCGCCCTGCTGGTCCTTCTGCTGGCCCGGCGCCTGCTGCCCGCCGAGCAGCGCCGGTATGCGGTGGTGGCCGGTCTGTTGTTCGCGCTGCACCCGCTCGGCACCGAGACCGTCGACAACGCCTCCTTTCGCGAGGACGCCCTGGTCACGTTCTTCACGGTGGCGGGATTGCTGCTGGCCTGGTCCCGTCGGCTGACCGCCGCCGTCGGTTGTTACGTTCTGGCACTTCTGTCCAAGGAGTCGGCGGTCGTGCTCCCGGCACTGCTCCTTGCCGGGAACTTATTGCGACTGGGCGATGCTGCGAGGGGGGAATCCGCGTCGCGGCGCCGCCGTTCGGTGATGGTGCGCGAATCCGTGGTGCTGGGGGCCGTCACCCTGGTCTATCTGACGATCCGGTTTGGTCCCATGAACACGCCGGGCGCCTATGCCAGCTTTCCCGGCGGTACCCGCGCCGCCACGCTGCTGGAGATGCCAGCCGTGTTTGCCCACTACCTGCGGCTGCTGGTCGTCCCCTGGCCGCTGTGCGCCGACTATACGGGCTATTTCGATTTCGGCCCGCAGCCATGGCCGGCACGGCTGCCGGCGTTCTTGATCCTGGCGGCGTTCGTCACCGTCGCGTGCATCGCTTATTGGCGGCGCCAGCCGCTCATCGCCTTCTCCCTGGGGTGGTTCGCGCTGGCGCTGCTGCCGGTGTCGAACATCATTCCGGTGCCGGTTCCGGCGGCAGAGCGGTTTCTCTATCTGCCCCTCGTCGGCGTGTCGCTGGCGCTGGCGGCGGCTGTTCCGCTGGTCATCGCCCGCTGGCCGCGCAGTCGACCGGCCCTGGTGATGGCCGGCGTCGGCGTCGCCATCGCCTTTGTCGTGATCGCGAATCTTCGCCATGGCGACTGGCGCGACAACGACCGTCTGTGGGCCGCCACCGCGCGTGTCAATCCGCGCTCGTGCGGCGCCCAGAGCGCGATGGGCGGCGCTCGCCTGCGCGAGGGGATCAACTCCCGCGCGCCCGCCACACTGGCCCAGGGTGTGGCGCTGGAAGAACTGGCTCTGCGGTTGTGCCCGCCGGATGTTGAACCGGCGCGCGGGGCCGTCATGCTCACCCGTCTCGGCGCCGCGAACGCGGTCCTCGGCCAGTTGAACCCGGCGCGCCAGGCGCTGGAACACGCCATCCGGTTGTCGCCTCGCGATCCGCTGGCCGTGGTGTGGCTTGGCTACGTGCAGTTCATGGCGGGAGACAAGCGTGCCGCCGAAGCGTCACTGCGCCACGCCGTTATCGATCTGGGGCCGCCCAGCGCCACCGTCGCCCAGGTGGCCAGCCAGTACATGGACAAACTCTAGCGGGCCTTCAGCCCGAATCAGCGTTTGCCGCGGAAACCCTGGATGCCCGGGTTGTCACTGAGCGCGAGCTTGGTGTTCATCAACGCGAGCACGGCACAGCCGGCAAGAACGACCACCACGATGGTGCCGATCCAGTTCTCGATCTTCCGGCGCAAGAACAGACGGCGCACGCGCTGGCGTTCACGCAGTCCGTACGCCGCAGACTCGACTTCAAAGCTGAAGGGTTGTTTGGCTGGCGCTTCTTGTGAGGTTTCCACGATATGTCTCGCTTGCTTGTAAGCGTATTGTTAGTCCCGGAACCGCCGTAACCTAGCACGGGCCCCGACGGGGCAACAGGAAGTTCACGCTGCAACGATAATGGCCACCCGGCGCACCGGCGCAAGGGGGAGCGGGCTGGCCGAGCCCGGCTGCGCCTGACTGCGACCCGCTAGGAATTGCCTGTGATGCGGCGCTGGCGGCGTTGTTCGCGGAGGTGCTGCTTGTGCTCGCGGCGTTGGCGGCGCCCAGCGTCGCGGTCGCTTTCTCCGGGCAATTGCATGCGGATATCCACGCCGCCCATCATGACGAAGCCGTGCACGCGCAGCAGGGGCGCGTCCGGATCGGGTTGGGCGGGGGCGCGGTTGATTTCCTGAAAGCCGCCCATGATGGCGGTCCCGTGTGTCTCCACGGCCAGGCCGGGCGGCACGATGATCTCGGTGCCGCCCATGACTGAGAGAACCTCGATCTCGACCGGGCCGGGCGGAAAGCGAGCCTCGCGCAGGTCGAGATGCGCGCCTCCCATGATGGCCACCACCCGCAGGCGGCGCGGCATGGTCCATGAGCCACGCCGATCCACGCCGCCCATGACGGCCAGGACGGTTTGCTCCTGGCGGACCTCCGACGCGGGGACCAGGGCCGGACGCGGCTTGTCCTGCGGCGCGGGCACGATGGCCGCGGCCGTGGCGGGAAGGTCGGCCAGCAGTCTCTCGATTTCGTCCGCCGACTGGGCGGTGTGGGCCACCGTGACCCGGCGTTCGAACTCGTCCACGTCCAGCACGTCGTGGGCGAAATGCTCGGAGAGCTGAGCGATTACCCGATCGCGCGTTTCGCGTTCACGGACCAGCGTCAGGCGCCTGTCGTCTCCCATGGGGACGGAATGTACACCGCCAATGGCTGAGGCTCGGGGCGGTTCGTGCGACAGCGATATTTAGCGCCGCATTTTAGCACTACAAACTACGAAATTTTATTGAACAGCGGCGCTTGTCTTGTCCTATCGACGATCAGCGACTCATGAGATCATGCGGCGTGACGATCGCGTCGAACAAGCTTCGACAGTTCGCCGAAGAGCCAGATGCCACCATTGTCGGCATTCCGCCGCTCCCGCTGCGTCGCATCCAGACACCGCGATATACGCTGATCGTGACGTCGCCTTACTCCGCTCAGACCATGACGTCCGCGGTGCGTACAACGGGCGACGAACTGGACGCGACGATCGAAGAGGTGCGGGCGACGCTGCGGCAGTTGCAGTGCGTGGCGAACGTCTGGCAGATCGGCCCGTCCTGCCGGCCAGAGGGATTGACCCAGCGACTGATCGAACGCGGTTTCCGGCCTGTCGCGCGTACGCCTTACGAGCACAGGATGGCCGTCATGGCCATGGAGCAGCGGCCAGCAGTGCCATCCGCTGTCACATCGGTCCGCACGGCCATGGTCAGCAGTTTTGACGAATACGTGCTGGCTCTCCGCGTGGCCATGGAGGCCTTCAGCGTGTCCGAGGAGGACGCCGCCGGCTGGATGGTGGCCGCGCCAGCGCTCTGGGAGAGCCAGGACGGAACGACGCGTTTCACTCACCTGGCCTATCTTGACGACGAGCCCGTCGGGTTCGGATTTTCGCAGGCCTGCGATGCGGGCGTGATGCTGAGCGGCAGCGGCGTGCTCGCTGCCGCCCGGGGTCGCGGTGTCTACCGGGCGCTGGTGGGGGCGCGCTGGGCGGCGGCTGAGCGCCTGCGCGCGCCCGGCCTGTGCGTCCACGCGGGCGTCATGTCGCGCCCGATCCTCGAGCGATGCGGGTTCGAGTTCGTCTGCGAGCTGGCCCTGTACGAGGACGTCAGCTTTTCCTCCTGATCCCGCCGCGCCCAGCGCCGCGAGCCTAGTCATAGCCAGGCGGACGCTAGTCATACCCGCCCTCTTTGCTTAGTCATAAGGCCGAGCCCCTCTAGTCATAAGAGGCGAGCGCTCCCCCTGAAGAATCT
>JAXDMH010000535.1:0-6493 GCA_034666225.1 Myxococcales bacterium | reverse complement strand
TCGCGGCCGCCGACCATTCGGCGACGCCCGCGCAGGACAGCCCACCGCCGGCGCCGCCGCTACCCGACGCGCCGCCAGTGCCCGGGGCGCCGCCTTTGCCACCGGCGCCGCCGCTGCCAGCAACGTCGATGGTCATGTCCGCGGATCCGTCGACGCCCTTGCCGCCGCCGCTGCCCATGATCGAGCCGCCGGAACCACCACCCGTGCCGATCGTCCCCCCGCCCCCGCCCCCGCTTCCGCCGCCGCTGCCGGATTCGCCACCGCTGCCGCTGCTCCCGCCGCTGCCGATCTCGGGTGCGCCGCCGCTGCCCTCGACGATGCGGCCGCCTGTGCCGTCCATGGTGCCCCCTGCGCCGTCCGGTTCGCTGAGGGGGGCGCCATCAGATGAAAGATGACCCCTGAATGGTTCTGCCCCGGAACAACCTAGGATGACCAATACAGAGCCGACCAGCGCCCGAGACGGCCGCGGTGGCTTTGCCTTGCCCCATGAAGCCAGCATCAGGGATTTCATAGGCTGGTGCGATCGTATCTTCGTTGTTCCCTTTCGTCACGACGCGTTTGCCGTCGCAGAAAAATCACCGCGCGGTGTGTTGTCCGCCCGCATACAAAATCGTTCGCAAATTAGTGCAGGAATGCGTAGTTCGCGGAGGTGTTTGGTTTACCGGTTCCATGGATTTCCCGATATCGCTGCCAATTCATGGAAACCAATCCCGCTGGCCAGCGTTGAGCATTTTAGACAATCGTTGCATGCATTTTCGACGGCGCCCGTTCGCTGCCATCACTTTAAGTGAATTCCACATTCCACAATGGAACACTCAAAATAAAAATCGTAGTGACTGAATTGACTGTCATTTGGCCGGGACAATCCCGACTGTCACAGAGAAAACCCTTGCCATCATTGCCATCGCTGTTGCTAACCTCGGCATCGCTGTTGCTAACCTCCGGGCACTTCCCTCCGCGCTGCTGGGCAAAGATCTCATGAGCATCCTGTCGCGACTTTTCCCCAAACACGACGCCGAGGCTCCCGCCGGCGTCCAAACGCCAGCGCCCGCGCCAGAATCCGCGCCCGTCGTCTCGCCGGCCCCGCCGGCCCAGCCGACCAAGGCATCACCACCCAGCACCCGGCTACCGCCCCCAAAACCGACCGCCCCCTCGACGGTGAGACGATCGAAGGACCCCAAGGAAAGTCCCTTGGCGCCCGCTCGGGCCACTCCGCCGATCCAAGGGTCCGCCGGCAACAACGCCACCCGCCGGGGTCCGCCCCTCCGACGCGAGAAGGCCGCCGACACCGCGGCGCCGACCGCCGCCACCCCCGGAACTTCCCCGTCATCGGCGACACCAGCGCCGCCTTCCGACGTAGCCACATCGATCGACGAAGCGCTCCGCAAAGTCTTTCCCCCTGAAGACGCGGATCCCACTGCGGTGACGGCGACGGAATCCGCACAGTCAATCGGACAGGCCGCGATGAAGACTTTGCTCACAGTGCCGCTCCCGTCATTGGAAAACTCCAGCGGCACTCCCGCCCCCACCGCCGCCGCTCCGACGGCGCCCGTCCTCAGCGCCGCCGATCGGGCCGCCGCGCGCGCCACGCTGTCCGATCTGGCCGCCGAGCACGTGCGCCCCGTGCGCAGTCTGATGCTGGAGTTGCAATGGGGCGGCTCGGCCGTGGCCTGGACCGTGGCGGCGCGTGGCGCGCTCAGCTCGCTGCGCCGCATGGCCGAGCAGGTGGAGATGGAGGCGCTGAATCAAGCCATCAGCGCCTTCCTGATTCCGCTGGATCACGCCGTGGTCAACGAATTCATCACCGAAGACCTGGGGCGACAGCTGACCGCCACCTATGCCGCCCTGGTCAGCGCCCTGCCCGGTGCATTCGAGCTGGAAGGCGACCGCGATCGGCGCGAGCCGCTGCTGGTTCAGTCGGTGCTGGGTCAGGTGCCGGGTCTGGAACCGCTCATGGTACAGCGCCTGTTTGCCGTCGGCCTCGGTCGTCTGGATTCCTTGCTGCGCGCCACCGCCGAAGAGGTCGCCGTGGTCGCCGACCTGCCTGGCCCCACCGCCGCCGCGCTGGTGGCCAAGGCCCAGGAGCTGCGCCGGACGGCCGGGGGCGGCGGCCCGCCCGAGATCACCGACGCCAGACGTGTGCTGGAGCCGCTGGTGGCCACGCTGAAGAGCCAGCAGCAGGAATACACGCGCGCAGCGCAGGGCTGGTCCGCGGACAATCTGGCCGCCAAGCGCCGCCACCGCCGCGATCGCGAGCTGACCTTTCTCAAGATCAAAGGGGCCGTGGCCCGCCTGGGCGATGTCGATTTCGCCTTGCGACTGCAGACCTATTCTTTCGCACGACGAATCGACGAGCTGGAGCAATACCTGCAACAAGCGGGCGGTCTGGCGCGCGCTTCCTAGGATGGAGAAACACCCATGGCCGAGCTGACCCGTGATCAGGTTTTGGAGAGGTTCCGGCGCGCCGAGAAATTGGAGCGCGCCGACCTGCGCGGGATCGATCTGGCGAAAGCGCCGCTGCCTTCGGCGGCGCTGGCCCGGGCCGATCTGGAAGGGGCCAACCTGGAAGGCGCCAACCTGCGCGGCGCCGTGCTGAAAAACGCCAATCTGCGCGAAGCCCACCTGATCGGCGCCGACCTGCGCGAGTGCAATCTTGAATGCGCCGACCTTGAAGAGGCGAATCTGGAACGCGCCAACCTGACCGGCGCCAACCTGCTGCGCGCCAACCTGGAAGGTGCCAACCTGACCGGGGCCACGCTGACCGGCGCGCGCCTGGGGTTCGCCCAGCTGGGGACGGCGAATCTGACCGGCGCCGACCTGCGGGAGGCGATCCTGGTGCACGCCGAGCTGGCGGAGGCGCACCTCGGTAACGTCAAGGCGACCGCCGCGGACTTCACGGGGGCCAACCTGCGCGCCGCCACGCTGACCGGCGGTGATTTCACGCGCGCACAGTTTTTGGACGCGCAGCTGGTGGAGGCACGGGCCACGGGCGCCAAGATGGGCGGCGCGGTGTTGCGCAAGGCCGACCTGACGCGCACCGATCTCTCCAAGGCCGACCTGGCCAACGCCGACCTTCGCCAGGCTCACCTGGCCGGCACGGTCTTTCAGGGCGCCACGCTGACCGGCGCCAAGGTCGCCGGCGTGATGGGCGGCAGCGCCAACGTTGGCGATCTGCAAGTCACCTGGGTCGACGCCAGCCCGGAAGGCAACGGCTCTGCCCGCGTCACCGACGGCGAGATCCCGGCGCTGCTGGGCGGGGCACGCACACAAGGACCAGGCGTCCGCGACAGAGCGGCCGGCGACCGACGTTATTTCGGGCGCGGCGACATCCTTCGCAACGCCACGCTGGAGTTCACCGCCGGCGCCAAGGTGGAGATCGACAGCGTCTTTGAAAACTGCTCGATCGTCCTGGGCGAGGGCGCGGCCGTCGTCGTCGGCCAGTCGGGCGTGCTGGCCGATTGCCAGATCTCGGGCGCCGGCGACATCACCGTGCATGGGCAATTTTTCGAGCGCGAACGCCCCGGGATCGTCGGACCGCGCGCCCTGGTGGTCACCGGGCGCGGCGCGCTGGACGCATCGGTGCAACAGGCGGCCACGCCCACCCGGTTCGCCTTCGAACGCGGCTGCCGCCTGCGTCTCAAGGTCATGAAGGCCAGCAACAGCGAAGCCGAAGCCGAAGCCAAAGAAAGAAAGGAAGGACGGTTAACTCATGGCTGACAAAGGCAACGCGCGTCCGGCGCCAGAAAAAAAGACCGTCATCGAAGAAGGGACCGCCTTCAAGGGAACGCTGTCGGCGAACTGCGCCGTGGTGGTACGCGGCCAGGTCGAGGGCGAGATCACCGGACCGTCGCTGGAGGTCGCCGAAAGCGGCACCGTCGACGGTCAGGTCAAGGTCACCGAGCTGCGTTCGAAGGGCGAATTGACCGGGACCTTCGAAGCCGACGACGTGATCCTGTGCGGCCGCGTCCGCGACGACACGGTGATCATCGCCAAGACGCTGGAGGTGGTCCCGCCGAAGACAGGGGCGCTGGCCGTCGAGCTCTTCGACTGCGAGCTGCAGATCGGCGAGGTGCCGGCCAAGGAAGCGGCACTGCGCGAAGCGCTGGCATCGGGCGCCGGGCACACCGGGACGGCCGTCAAAGAAAACAGCGCCGCTGTCGTCGTCGCTGCCGCCGCCACCCCGGTCGCCAGTTCCGAGCGTCCCGCGCCGGCCAACTCCAGCACGCCGACCTGATGACAGAACTTTCGCCCGCCGACGTCCTTCGGCGATTCGCGCGTGGCGAAAAGCTGGACCGCGCCGATCTGCACGGCATCAACCTCAGCAATGCCGCGCTGGCCGGCGCGGCGCTGGGGCGCGCCGATCTGGACGGTGCCGACCTGCGGGGCGCCGATCTCGGCGGCGCCACCCTGAAAAACGCCAGCCTGCGCGAAGCCAATCTCAGCGGCGCCAACCTGCGCGAGGCCAGACTGGAAAGCGCTGACCTGGAAAAGGCCAACCTGGAACGCGCGGTGCTGATCGGCGCCGATCTCACCCGCGCCAATCTGGAGGGCGCAAACCTCAGCGGTGCGAACCTGGCCGGCGCGCGCCTTCGTCGCTCGCAACTGGCGGGCGCCAACTTGACGGGCGCCGATCTGCGCGACGCCGCCCTCATGCACGCCGACCTGGCGGGCGCGTCGCTGGATGGGGTGAAGGCGGCGGGCGCCGAGTTCAACAATGCCAGCCTGCGCGGCGCATCGATGGTGCAAGGCGACTTCACCCGCGCTTTGTTTCACGACGCGTCGCTGATCCAGGCGCGGGCGCGCGGGGCAAAGCTGGGTGGCGCATCGCTGGTCAAAGCCGATCTCAGCCGCGCCGATCTGTCGGAGACCGACTTCAGTTTGGCCGACCTGCGGCGCGCGCGCCTGACCGGCGCCACGCTGCGCGCGGCTTGCCTGACCGGGGCCAAGGTGGCGGGCCTCATCGGCACCGGCGCCGCGCTGGACGTCGATCTACAGGCGGCGTTTCTTGATCCCAGCCCGGAGGGCGACGGGGCCGCGCGCCTCACCGATTCGGAGATCCCCTTCCTGCTCAGCGGGTTCGTGGCCGGCGAGATCGGCGGCGGCGGCGCGAACCGGCGCTACTTCGGGCGTGGCGATACTTTGCGCGACGCCACGCTGGCCTTCGACGGCGGCGCGCGCGTCGAGATCGACAGCCTGTTCGAAAACTGTGTCATCAATCTGGGCCCCGGCACCGAGCTGGTGATCGGTCGGGCCGGGGTTCTGGCCGGCTGCCAGATCACCGGCGGGGGCGACGTGACGGTGCACGGCCACTTCTTTCAGCGCCGCAGCCCCGGCATCATCGGTGTGCGCACGCTGCGCGTGACCAGCCAGGGCGCCCTGGTGGCCAGCGTCGAACAGAACGAGGGTGCCACGCGGTTCGCCTTCGAAAAAGGGAGCCGCCTGCGGCTGCGCATCGCCCGCGCCAGCGCCATCCAAGACAAGGACAAAGACAAGGACAAGGAGAAGGAGAAGGACGCCGATGATCGACGACCCAAACGCCGCCAGCCTCGGGCCAGCCGCCCCGCCTAGGGATACTGTCGTCGAGGAAGGCAGCGCGCTTTCCGGCACGCTGGCCTCGAACGGCCGCGTCCTGGTGAGAGGCCGACTGGAGGGCGACGTGGTCAGCCCCACCGTCGAGGTGACCGAGACCGGCGCCCTGACCGGCAAGATCAAAGCGGGCGTCCTGCGCTCGCGCGGAGCGCTGGGCGGACTGCTGGAAGCCGACGAGATCGACCTCGGAGGCCGGGTGCTGGACCACACGGTGATTCGCGCCCGCGGCCTGGCGGTAGCTCTAGGAAGCGGGGACCTGTTGGGCGCGCAGTTCGGCGACTGCGAGATCGAGGTGGGCGACGAGCCCGATCGCGATCGCGCCGTCGGTGCAGCGTCGGCCCCGACACGCGGCCGTCTGCTCGATCCCGACGGTCCTCGCTAGTTCGCGCCGCGCTCTCGCACCGGCCCACGCCCACTCACATCGTCGCGCACTAACCACACTTGCTGGCCGCGCAAGTGCCTTTTTCGTATTTCTTCATGGCGACTCAGCGCAGGGGCGGTTACTACGAAAGACCACCCCGTTTTTTGGGAGAGATGGAGAGACGATGAAGTGTTTGTACGCGCGGATCCTGACTTCTGTGATCTTGTTCGGTTTGGGAGGCTGCAGTTGGAGCGGCAGCAAAGACAGCAACACCGGCCTGGGCGGTGACACCGGCAGCGGCGGCAGCGAGATCCCGGGCAGCGGCGGATTGACCGGCACCGGCGGCAGCGACGTCGACGCGGACACCAGCGGCCCCGTCGGCATCATCGGCAGCGACGATGGCGGCTCCACTGACGTTCCCACCTGTGGAATGCAAACGTTCAAACTCGAATCAACCCCCCCGGACCTGCTGGTGGTCCTGGACCGATCGGGATCGATGCTGGAGCAGCCCAATGGACAGACCTGCCCGGGAACCCCCCCGAC
>JAXDMH010000534.1:0-7072 GCA_034666225.1 Myxococcales bacterium | reverse complement strand
GTCGGCTGACACGGTCACCGCCTGGGGCGTGCGGCCGGTGTCCACCCGGAACAGCTCGCGCCCGCCGGCGGCATCGACGACCGCCAGCTGGCGGCTGGATGACAGCGCGACGAACAGGTACACCCCCAGCGGGTGATGGGCGGCGGCGCTGGCCACGCCCGAGTTGTCGTGATCGATGCGGGCGGCGGCGTCCTCCCGCTGCGCTGTAAGATCGATGCGGGCGCTGATGGCGCGCACGGTGGTTTGAAAATCGAGATCGCGCCCATCGCGCAGCCGGCCACGCTGGATGTTGTCCTGCTTCGAGGGCACCCAGGCGCTGGCGCCGTCGGGGGAGATGGCCGGCGCTCCCAGATAATTGGGCACCCCGCGGGCCGAGACGGCCGAATCGACACGCTCGCTGTGCTGGAGCACCACGCGCGTTGTCAGGGCCAGCGTGGCCGGGTTCACGACGAGGACCTCGCCCCCTTGCTTGACGCCGTCCGCGCTGGTCTGCACGTTGGCGGTGCCCTCGCCGGGCTGGGGGCTGGTGATGAAACGCGAAACCAGCAGACGATCGCCGGCCGCCGTCAGCGCCAGGTGTCGGGGGTGCGGGCCGACGTCCAGCGTGGCCAGCATCGTGCCGTTGCCGTCCAACTTGACCAGCGTGCCGGTTGCTTCCAGGGTGACGAAGGCACTGCCGTCGCCGCCGACCAGCACGCCAAAGGGTTGCGAGGCGCGGGGCAGGGCGATGGTTTTCGTCACCGCCAAGCTGACCGGATCGATCACGGTCAAAGTGGTGGACTCCTGGTTGGTCACCCAGACCAATCCATTCGGCGCCAGGGCCAGCGTTCGCGGCGCGGCGCCCACCGGAATTTCCGCCAGTCTGGTTTGCGTCGCGGCGTCGAAGACCGACACGCTGTCGTTGTCGCTGTTCACTGCCCAGATGCGCGCGGTCGCGGCCGTCGCAGCCGCCGCAGGACCCGCCTCCAGCGCCAGGCTGCCAGACGCGCGGGGTGTTCCCGCGGCGACGGGCGCGGCCACGCCCTGGACGAACGATTGCAGGTCGGTCCTTCCGTCGCCGGCCTGCACCGTCAACGTCCCGGTGTAGACGCCGGGGCGCGCGAACGCATGGGTCGTCGTCGGACTGCTGGAAAAGCCGCTGTCGGCGCTGCCGTCGCCGAAGCTCCAACCGTATGCGAGGGGAGCGGTCCCGCTGGCCGCGGCGGTGAGGCTGACGGTGGTGCCGCTGACCGCGATGGGGGCGGCGACCGGCGCCACCACCAGTGGCTGCGGCGGCGGGGGTGCCATGAACGGCACCGTCTTTTCGTCGTTGACGGCGCCCATGCCCATGAAGCTCCCCTGCGCGACGGGGTTGCCCCAGCTCGACCCGTCGTGGCTGACAAAGATGCGGTACGAAGCGATGGTGCCGTTGCTGTTGCCTGGTGCGCGCGGGAGATAGCGCAGGCCCGTGAGCACCGTTTCGGCGCCGAGATCGATCTTGAACCAGTGGGGCGGACCGGGCGAACCGCCCAGCCACTGCGTGTGCCAGATGGTCTGGCTGTTGCCGTCGACGGCGTTGGCGGCGGCGCCATTTTCACCGGCCAGCTCTGCGCTGTCGGCGCTGACCCGCCAGGCGCCGCGCGGAAGGATCTGGCCGCTGTCTCCCAGCAGGTTGAGCTCGGCGGCGGAGCTCCAGGGATTGCCGTTCACTTCAGAATCCGCCTCCAGCATCACGTAACGGGCGGTTCCCACGGATGTCGGCGTCGGCGTCGGTGCCGTCGGCGTCGGCGAGCCGCCGTCGATCGCCCAGGCGAACTGGGTGCTGATGGTCTGGGCACCGTCGGAGACGCGCGCCTCGACCAGGTAGGTCCCGGCCGTCGACGGTGTGCCTGCGATGACGCCGGTCGCCTGGTCGACCGACAAGCCCGGCGGCAACCCGGCGCCGGCGTAGGTCAGCGTGCCGGGGCCCGCGCCGATCGCCTGCAGGGGCAACCGCACCGCGCTCCCCAGACTGGTGCTCTGGTCGGACAGAGGCGCCAACCTCAGGATTGTCGTCGACCCGACGCGGATGAGAGGCGCCACGGAAGGGACGCCGGTCGGGTTCAGCGCGAACAGCATGTAAAGCCCGGGCAAGGCCCAACCTGGATTGCTGGGGATGTCGACGGCATAGACGTTGGTCGCCGTCTGGCGAGATGCCAGCGTCAGCCGCCGTTGATCATTGCTGATGGTATGCGTGACCGCCGCCAGGCGAACCAGCGAGAAGGAGGCGATGGGGCCGTCGGTGGTCACCGTGATGCTGGTGCCGTGATTCGCCGCAGCGGGCGCGCTGACGATCGTTGGCCGGACCGCCGGGCTGCCGTCGGCGTTGAAAAGATAAGGCGGGCTGAGCAGCTGGACGTCGGCGTGGTTGGCCGGGCAGCCCGCGCCGCAGAGCCCGCCGCCGCCCGACAGGACGCGGCCATCCGGCAGCAGCAGGGCCACGCTGTGATAGTTGCGCGCCACGGCGATGGGTGGCAGCGGCGCGAAGGTTTCCGTGGTGGGATCGAAGAGCTCCGGCACCAGCACGCCGTTGTTGTCGGTGAAGCTGTTCGCCACGGTCATCCCGCCGATCACCGCGACCTGCCCGTTTGGCAGCGCGACCGCGTTGGCGAACGCCCGCTGGTAGGCCAGGGGCGCGATCTTGCGGACAGAGACTCCGGCGCCCACGTCGATGAGGTAAGCGTTCGTGTTGGCCGGGGTGTGTTCGTAACCCGAGGCGCCGCCGATCTTGAGGAGCTTGCCAGCGTCGTACATGACGGCGGCGCCGTTGATGCTGAACTGATCGTCGCCGCGCGGCCCGATGGCGGTGACCAGGCCATCGCCGGTGGTGTCGATCCAGTGCATGTCCACGCCGGGGCCGGGGTGCAGCACGCGGCCATTGCCGGTGGCGAACAGCCACAGGTGACTGTCGACGCCAAAGTCGCGCGTGGTGTCCACAGACAGGAAAGGATCGATGGGCACGCCCGGCAGCCGTCGCCAACCGGTCGCTTCGGTCCAGCGTTCGCCGTGCTTGTTGCCGGTGCCGCCGGCCCACGAACCGCCCAGCGTCAGCACGGCGCCGTCGGACAGCAAGGTCGTCCCTTCGTAGGCGCGTGGGATGTTCATCGGCGCACCCGTCGTCCAGGCGCCGCTGGCCGGATCGAAAAGGCTGGTGGCGCCGCTGGTGAAGCCGCCGTTGACCAGGATGCGGCCATCGGAGAGGTAGGCGGTGCCGGAACAGAACATGTCGTGGCCGGTCTCCGAGACGGTGCGCTCCGTGACGGCGCCGGTCTGCGGATCGAAGATGGCGGTGTAGGTCAGGCCTGGGCCCGTGCCGAAGTTGAAGCGATCGTCGGACGACCAGACCAGCACCTTGCCATCCGGCAGGTTGGCCGCCGCCACCGGGATGAGCGGCAGGTTGATAAGCGGCGACCAGCGCGCCAGGGAGCCGGCGCTGGCCGCCGAGAGCCCGCCGCGCACCAGGGCGGCGCCGTGGCCGTTCGGCGGCGGCTGCGCCGTGCAGGCGCCGGCCAGCACCGCGCACAAGCTCGCGGCGCCGGCCAGACGCGACTGGGTCCGGTCTTGACTGGCTCCGCGCCCGCTCATGCGGCGGGCGCGCTGGCGCGCTGGTCTTTCGATATGTCC
Organism: Myxococcales bacterium; assembly: GCA_034666225.1. Taxonomy (GTDB): domain Bacteria; phylum Myxococcota_A; class Polyangia; order Fen-1088; family Fen-1088; genus DATKEU01. The sequence continues at coordinate 3,430 of JAXDMH010000534.1, read as the reverse complement.
GGTCGGGAGGCGCGCGTGGCGCTGGGCTGATAGTAAGCGTCGACCGCGGCGTCAGCATCGGCGTCGTTGACGACGGCACCGTGGCGGGCGTTGGCGACGGCCAGCCCCTGCAGGTGCCTCTCGGCGGCCGCGCGCGTGGTGTTTCCCAGGCGCAGCACCGAGATCACCCGCCCGGCCTGCAGCGACAGGATCAGCGCATCCGACAGCAGCGGGAAGGGAGGCGAATCGATGAGGACAAAGTCGTACCGCGACCGGGCATAGTCGAGGATCTCGGCAAAGCGCGGGCTGGAGAGCAGCTCGGTCGAGTCGAGGTGGACGGCGTGCGCGGCGATGACATCGAAGCCGCGGTTGCCCACCGGCACAGTGGTGATGACGTCAAACCAGGACCGTCTCCCCGTCAGCAGGTCGGCCAGGTCGCCGCCGGGGTGGATGGGCAGCAACGCGCGCAGCGACGGCCTGTGCATGTCGGCTTCGATAACCAGCACCCGCTTGCCGTCGGTGGCAAGCGCGGTGGCCAGGGAGATCGTGCACAGGGTCTTGCCGTCGCCGGCGCTGGGCGAGGTGACGACCACGACCTTGTTGCCGACGGCGCCGGCGCCCGCGCCGTCGCAGTAGAGGCTGGTGCGCAGGTGGCGGAAGGCTTCGGCGAAGGCGGGCGATGCGCCTTTTCTTTTTCGCAGGTCGTCGTGCGGGATGGCGGCCCACAACGGGATCTGGCCGAGGGCCCGCCGCACCTGCTTGTCGGACTGGAACTGGCCCGACAGGGCCCAGCGCAGCACGACGACCACCACGCCAAGCAGGAGGCCCATCAGCGCGCCCAGCACCAACCGCAGCGTCAGCACAGGCGCGTCCTCGCGGTACGGCGTCTCCGGCGTGTCCAGGATGCGGCTGCGCGAGATCGTCGACGCCTTGGTGACGGTGGCTTGCTGCTGGCGCTCGATCAGAAAGGAGTACATCTTGCCCAGAACCTCGGCGCTGCGGGTCAGCTGAGCCAGCGCCAGCTCCGCGGCCGGCACCGTCTTCAGCTTGCCTTCGAACTGGCCGATCATCTGGTTCAAAGACGCCAGCTGCTTCTGCGCCCGCGCCGAACGACCGACGACATAGTCCTTGACCATCTTCAGCTGGTTGTTGACCTGGGCGCGCTGCTCAAGGGTGGCCGGCGCCTCGCCGGTAAAGCGTTCCTCTATGTGTTGCAGCTCCTGTCGGGCCAGCGCCAGATTGTTGCTCAAGCTGGCCAGAACGGGATCCTCCTTCTCGCCCATCAGATAGCGCTCGACGGCTGCGCCCGGTTTGACCAGCACCTCCTGGATCCGATCGAAGGCGTCCACCTGCAGGCGCGCCGCCACCCGCTGCTCCTCGTACTTGCCCAGCTGATCGATGAGGCCCCGCGACTCGTCGCCCAGCGCGACGACGTTCGAGTGCGCCTTGTATTCGGCCAGCTGCTGCTCGGCGGTGTCCAGCTCGCGCTTGATGGCCTGGGCCTGGCTGCTCACGAACGTCTCGGCCGCCGTGGCTTCTTCCACCTTCCAGTTTTGCCGGCTTTCAAGATAGGCGCGCATCAAGGTCGCCACGAAAGCAGCGGCGGCGCGCGGCGACGGGTGTCGGTATTCGACGGTCACCACCTTCACCGCCTCGCCTGGTCCGCCGGTCTTCGGCATCGTGACCGACAGCTCCTTGCCCGCGGCGTCGGCGATCTCGTCGGCCGACGTCAGGTACAGGGTGAACGTGGCGCCCATCGCTGGCGGTCCTTCCGGCCCCGGCAGCAAGGTGATCGACAGGCCGCCTTCCTTGAACGGCGTGCCCAGCGTGCCGGTGCCTAACCGGCGGGGGCCGTCTCCGATCTCGTACGCGCCCGCCTGGCCGAAGCGGACGGTGAACGTGGAGACGCCGGCGCGGGCGTCCGCCAGCTCGCCGCCGGAGGCCAGGACCTGCCGGGGGCCGACGTCCAGAAGGTGAGGGATCCGATGTTCCAGGCGCCAGCGCCAGTAGGGTGGCGGGTGCCAACCCGACGGCGCCAGCCCGACGTTCAGGCCCGACGTCAGGACCGCGCGCTTGATCAGGGTGCGGCTCTTCAGGATCTCGATCTCCGTGCCGACGTCGCCGCTGCGGCCGCCCAGGAAGTCCAGCTGCTCGGGCAGGGTGCTCTGCGACGGCCGGGCCTCTTGCAGCTCGCCCAGGTACAGGCTGCCCCGGGCCCGGAACTTCATCGGTGACAGCAACGTCACCGCCATGACGGCACCCAGGACAACCACCGCGCACGCCGCGATGGTCCGCCGCTGCCGTAGCAGGATGAGCCCGACATCAGTCAGCGTCATGCGTTCCCCGGTATCACCTCGACCGAACTGCTCAGCACCCATTGATTGACGCTCCTATTGCGACAAATACTTGATCTGCACGAACGGGTTGAGGAGGCTCGACACCGTCTGCAGCGTCGGCAAGATCAGTTGAATCGCTTCGTTCCAGGAGGTGACCCCCGAAGGTGGAATGAAGACGATGTCGCCCGGCGCCAGCGCGAACGATCCCGCGTCGCCGCGCAGGATTCTCTCGACGTCGACGACGAAGAACTGACCGCGATCGCCTTCGCTGCGAATCACGCGAACCTCTGACATCCGACCCTGGATCCGCTCGCGAAAGCCGATGCCGGACTGGGCCAGCGCCTGCAAGAGATCGAGGTGACCGTTCACGAACGGCACCGGACCGCCGTGGGCATTGCCGCCCGCCGCGCCGCCGAAGACGAACGCCTGATCGCTGACGTTGTCGGGAACGACGATGGTGTCGCCACCCCGCAGCCAGATGTTCTGCCTGGTGTCGCCGTCGCGAATGAGGCTGCGAAAATTCACGGGCAACCGGCGGCCGTCGCGCAGGACATAGGCGCTGCCCAGGCTGGCGCGATCGAGAATGACACTTCCGCCCAGTGACAGCGCTTCCAGCAGGCGCATCGAGCGATCCGCATACTTGAGGCCGGGCGCCACGAACTGGCCCAGCAGGTGGTATCGAATGCTGCCGCTGACCAGAATCTGAACTGTCACTTTTGGCACTTTCACGTAACGGGCCAGGGCGTCTTCAAGAAAGAGGCGCAGCTCGTTGGACGTCTTGCCGGCCACCTGCACCGTTCCGATGAGTGGGAACTGGATGGTGCCGTCGTTGTCCACGTAAAGCCCGGCGGTGCGGCCGTTGGTCGAAGCGGCGGCCGCTCCCGGGGCGCCCGCATAAGTGGCAATGGCCAGCTCGGGATGGTTGAAGACGGCCACCAGCAACGTGTCCCCGGGCCCCACGTGATACGGCTCGCCTTCGCCCGCTCCGGTCGCGGCCTCCAGAAGTCGCGGATCGAGGGCCTCGTCTTTGCGAGAGATCACGGCGGAAGGCAAACTCTTCACTGAGACGGCCGGTCGACTGTCATGGCTGGCGCAGGCGACCCCCACCGTCGGCG
>JAXDMH010000533.1:0-4564 GCA_034666225.1 Myxococcales bacterium | reverse complement strand
GGTCCAGACCACCTTCCGTTCCGATCTGAACGTCGTCTTCGTGGTCGCTCCCGTCATCACGGCAAACCCGACCATGCTGATCATGAAGACCGCCGACAGCGACAATCGATACGTGCCCGCGGAACCGTAGTTCGGGGCCGGCGCGCGAGGCCCGGAGGCGCGCGCGCCGGCTTGACCGGCCCTTCGTTTGACCTACCCTTCGGGCCTGTGACAGCCTGACGGACGAACCATGATCGGCGAGACGCTGGGCAGTTACACCATCATCGGCCGCCTGGGCGCCGGCGGGATGGGCGAGGTTTACCTGGCCGAGCACCCGCGCATCGAACGGCGCGCCGCCATCAAGGTGCTGCTGCCCGAGCTGTCCGGCAACCGCGAGGTCGTCGAGCGGTTCTTCGCGGAGGCGCGCGCAACGTCGTCGATCCGGCACCACGGGATCGTCGAGGTGCTGGACTGCGACGTTCATCGCGGCAGCGGGCGGGCGTACATCGTGATGGAGCTGCTGGAGGGCGAGAGCCTGGCCGGGCGGCTGGAACGCGATTCCGATTTCGGGAAAGACGTCGACCGCGCTCTCACAGTCACGGGCGCCATCGCGGATGCGGTGGCGGCGGCGCACGCCAAGGGGATCGTTCACCGCGACCTCAAACCCGACAACGTCTTTCTGGCGGGCAACGAAAGTGCGCCGCTGGGGTTCGACGTCAAGATCCTCGACTTTGGCATCGCCAAGCTGATGGGCGACGCCAGCACCGGGCGCGGTGGATCGATGCGCACCCGGACGGGCAGCATGCTGGGGACGCCGGCCTATATGTCGCCCGAGCAGTGCCGGGGCGCGGGCCTGGTCGATCACCGGTCGGACATCTATTCGTTGGGTTGCATCGCCTTCGAGATGCTGGCCGGGCGGCGGCCGTTCATGCACGAGGGGTTCGGCGAGCTGATCGCGGCGCATCTGGGCGAACCGCCGCCCACGTTCGCCTCGCTGGGCGTCGACATCGCGCCCGACGTCGAGCAGTGGGTGAGGCGCCTGCTGGCCAAATCGCGCGACGAGCGGCTGGCCTCGATGGCCGATGTGTCCGCGTCGATTCGAGCGCTCCGCCATCGGACCACGGCCGTGCTTCCGTCGTCGCTGGCGGACGTGACGGCGTCGGCGCCGTCCGGGTCATCGCGGCCGCCGTCGCTTTCGTCTTCACCCGGCGGGACCACCGCGATGCCGTCGGTGGGCGCCACCGTGGCGCTGCCTCCGCCCAGGCAGGCGGCCCCGTTCGTCACCACCACCACGACGCTGTCGGCGCACGCGTCCGAAAATGTGCGGCGCGGCCCGCAACCGATCGGCAAGTGGGCGGCAGGAGCGGTCGCCGCGCTGGCCTTGGTCGGGGGCGCTCTGTACCTGGGGCGATCGAAACCGTCGCCGTCGCTGTCGCCGCCAGCGACGCCCGCCGCCGTCGAACCGGCGCGCCAGCCAGAGCCCGTCACCTTTGACGTCAGCGACGCGCCCGAGGGGCTGCAGGTCTCCGTCGACGGAGCGCCGGCGGCATTGCCCATCCGTTTGCCCGCCGGAAACCAGACGCACGAGCTGGTGTTTCGCGCGCCGGGATTTCGCGATCGCACCCTGCGCGTCGACGCGTCGGTCAGCCGCACCCTGACGCTGTCGTTGCAACCGGCCGCGCCCGAAGCGCCCGCCGGCGCGACAGCGCCCCAGCCCCCCGCCCCTGGCGATCGCGGCGACGCCCGCAAGAAACGCCCGCGCCATCCGTCCAGCCTCAGCGACGACGCCCGCAAGTTGTAAGGCGGTTTCCCACCGACAGCACGCTGCGTGTTGATGGTGTTGAAGCGGGAGCACTCTGGCGTGAGCACGCGCCTGACTGTCGAACGACTTCAAGGAAACCCCCATGAGACGCACTTTGTTGTGCCTGGGCCTGGGCATTGTCCTGGCTTTGGCTTCGTTCGCTTGCAGTGACAACACGGCCAAAAATCCGATGCCGATGCCGATGCCCATGCCGACGCCGGCGGCGGTGAATGTGTACCAGCCGCCTCTTTCGGACCAACCAATGAGCAAGCTGGTCCAAGACAAGGTTCTTCCCCGGCTGGAGGCGCTGATCGCGCAGGTGGTGCAGCAGAAAGCGGCGCTGACCATGGACGGCGTCAACCCGTTCACGTCCAGCGATCAGTTCTTGCCCGGGAAAGTGGCCATCGGATTCGCCGACCTGTTGTTGAGCAAGTGCAACGGCAACACCTGCCCGGTCGCCGACACCGGGTTTCAGACGCTGCTGGCCCAGTACCGCGACCTGGCGCACTGGGTTCTGGTCACGCCGCTGGGTGCGATGAACCGCGTCTTCTTCAACCAGACGTGGGGAATGTATTACTACATGAACGCCATCGTCCGCCTGAAGGCGGCCGGGCTGCTGAACCCGGGCGATCCCACCAAAGACGACCAGTCGGCCATCGCTGCCGCCGACCTGGATGCGCTGCGCGGTCTGCTGGAATGGCGGGTGCAGTTGCCGGGGACTATGCCAGGGACCACGACGGGGACGACGACGCCGACGCCTTTCGGGTTCGTCAACGCGCACACGGACGGGTCGCTGGCGAACAGCCTGCCGACAAATTACTACGGCGTGGCGTTCGGAATTTCACGCAACCGGTTTCTCATGGGCTGGGAGGACGAATCGGGGGCCCAGCTGATCTTTCAAAAGCTGACCGAGCAGTTCAACACGTATTCGGGCCAGGGTTACTCTGACGAGACGCCGGGCGAAGGGCGTTTCGATCGCTACAGCCTGCTGGTCATGGGCGAGGTGTCGCAGCGTTTGATCGAGACCGGCATGGACGTTCCGGCGCAGCTGAAGACCTGGCTGAGAAACTCTGTCGACGGCCAGCTGCATTTGCTGAACCTGTCGGGCAACGGTTTCGAATACGGCCGCAGCCTGGGGCCCTACGCGGACACGTCGTTCCTGGAGGTGCTGTCTGCGGCCGCATACCTGGACGTGCTGACGCCGGCCGAGAAGAAGTTGGCCTATGCGTTCTGCACGCGCGTGGTAGCCAAGTATCTGGACTTCTGGTTCGACGGCGATCTGTCGCCCGACACCGGCGGCACCGTCAACTTGTGGAAGAAGGGGCGGCGCACCGACGGCTATCGCGCCGAAAATCGCATCCTGGGCGAGAACCTGAGCCTCATCCATCAACTGCTGTACACGACCGCGATCTGGAACCGCGTCTTGCCGGACGAGGCACCGATGGCCGCGGCGGATTACCAGACCGCGCTGGACGGCATCGATCGGTATCACCTGATCACGTTCACGCAGGCCCCGAACGCCCCGCGCACGGACGCCTATGCCCCCTACGACCGCAAGACGCTGATCGTGCGCGACGGCCACCGCGTGATCAGCCTGCCCCTCATCAACGGTGGGCGGACGCTGTACGCGTTCAACACGTATTACCCGGTGCCCCAGTCGACGTTCCTGCTGGACGCGACGCCCGACCTGGCCTGGCCGCAGCTGCTGCCCGAGATCAGCGTGACCGAGGCCGACAGCACCGTGACGCTGTTAAAGCCGCTGGTCTACTTCAAGAACATCACCGGCACCGAGGACGCCGCCAACAAACGGTACACGGTCACCTATCACCAGGACGAGCTGGCCAAGCTGACCGAGCCGCTGAACACCATGCCGCCTCTGCCCGACGCGCGGATCCTGGTCGACACCACGTACACCTTCGAGCCCGGAAAGATCGTCCGGTCGGACGTCTACAGCGCCAAGGACGCGCCCGTGTCTATCGCCGCCATCAAGATGCAACTGGGCAGTTACTCGACCGGTGGGACCGTCAGCGGCAACCGCGTGGTCTTCGCCGCCAGCAGCGACAAGACGCAGGACGCGCTGACGTCGATCGAAGCGACGGGGTTGGGCGCACCCACCGTCGAGACGGTCGCGCCCGACAACGCGCAGTACAACACCAACAACGGCCCGCTGCACTCTGTGGTGACCTGGACCAGCGGGGCGCTGATGCTGCAGCCGGGAACGCCGCTGACGATCGGATGGACGCTGACGTACGACGCGAACTAGGGCTGACTGAGGGGCCCCTCATCCTAACCTTCTCCCCGCCAGCGGGGAGAAGGGACCGGAAGGGAAGCACGCGGGCCCCCTCATCCTAACCTTGTCCCGCCGAGCGGGGAGACGGGACAGGAGGGGCGGCTGGACTCTCGGTGACCGTCCTCTTGGCGCCGGCCCCTCATCCTAACCTTCTCCCCGCCATGCGGGGAGAAGGGACCGGAAGGGAAGAGTGTCCCTACGACAAATCGACGAAGATCGAGAGTCGGGAAGCCCCCTCCGGTCCCTTCTCCCCGCTTGCGGGGAGAAGGTTAGGATGAGGGGTCGCATGGCTGTGCGCGGCGCTTAGTGCCGGTTGAAGATTCGCTTGATCAGGCTGCGCTTCTGCGGTTTCTCGGCGGTAGGGGTGTCGGCAGCGCTGGGCGGCGCAGCGCTGGGCGGCGCAGCGCTGGGCGGCGGTGGCCAGGCGGGCGCGTCGCCTTCGGGGGCGGCTTTGTCGGTGGTACGAGGCGCCGCCGGGGCGGCACGCGGCGGGG